>NZ_JAKUGG010000013.1:0-176943 GCF_022663835.1 Bacillus cereus group sp. BfR-BA-01347
CTACAATTGTGTGCGAATTCAAGAAAAATTAAACCACCTATCCCCTAAAGAATTTAGGGAACAAGTGGTTTAGGTGTTTTGATTGGTGTCCCCTTTTCGGGGGTCACTTCAATAGCAGTCAGCTTTTTTATTATTTTACATAGTTTTCTTTAACAACTGTTGCACAACGCTCACATAATGTTTCATGTTCAGTATCTTTACCAATTGTTTCTGAAACTACCCAACAACGTTCACATATTTCACCAGTTGCTTGGGCAACAACAACCGCTGTATGTTCATACTTCGGTGCATCTGCTGGCGCTTCATCCATCATACCACCAAGTTTATACTCAGAAACGATGAATAATTGCTTTAAGTCTTCGCTAATAGACTCCAACATAACTTTCATTTCTGCAGTTGGATATAGTGTAATGCTTGCATTTAATGACTTACCGATTACTTTTTCATTACGAGCTACTTCTAGTGCTTTTAACACGTCATCACGTAATGTCATAAATGCATCCCATTTTGTTTTTAACGCTTCCGCGTCATCTAATTGTACAGCTTCTGGCATATCAGTTAATTGTACACTTTCTTCTGTTACGCCTGGAATATATGGCCATACTTCATCAGCTGTATGCGGTAAGATTGGTGTTACAAGTTTCGTTAACGCAACAAGAACATCATATAATACAGTTTGAATTGCACGACGATCTTCGTGGTTTGCACCTTCAATGTATAAAATGTCTTTTGCAAAGTCTAAATAGAATGAACTTAAATCAATTGTACAGAAGTTATGAATTGCATGATACACAGCAGCGAAGTCGTATGTCTCATATGCTTCTTTAACTTTTGTAATTAAGTCATTTAATTTCACTAACATGTAACGATCTACTTCACGAAGTTCAGCTACAGCTACTGCATTTTCACTTGGATTAAAGTCGTCTAAGTTTCCTAATAAGAAACGGAATGTGTTACGGATTTTACGATACACTTCTGCTACTTGTTTTAAAATATCATCTGAAATACGTACGTCAGATTGATAGTCAACAGAAGATACCCATAAGCGTAAAATGTCTCCACCTAATTGATCCATAATTTTCTTCGGTACGACGATGTTTCCAATCGACTTACTCATTTTACGTCCTTCACCGTCTAGTACGAAACCGTGGCTTAATACGCCTTTATATGGTGCTTTACCTGTTACAGCAACTGCTGTTGATAATGAAGAGTTAAACCAACCACGATACTGGTCAGATCCTTCTAAATATAAATCAGCTGGACGCTGTAAATCTTCGCGCTCTTCTAATACCGCTTGGTGAGAAGAACCTGAATCGAACCATACATCCATGATGTCTGTTTCTTTACGGAATTCGCCATTTGGGCTACCCGGATGTGTAAACCCTTCTGGTAATAGATCTTTCGCTTCACGCTCGAACCATACGTTAGAACCGTGTTCACGGAATAAATCTGCTACATGGTTAATTGTTTCATCCGTAATAATTGGATCACCATTCTCAGCATAGAATACCGGAATTGGCACACCCCATGCACGCTGACGAGAAATACACCAGTCACCACGGTCACGAACCATATTATGAAGACGAGTTTCTCCCCATGCTGGTACCCATTTTGTTTCCGCTACAGCTTCTATTAATTCTTTACGGAATGCTTCAATAGACGCAAACCACTGTGCTGTCGCACGGAAAATAATTGGTTTTTTCGTTCTCCAATCATGTGGGTATGAATGTGTAATGAATGTTAGTTTCAGTAACGCGCCTACTTCTTCTAATTTTTCTGTAATTGGTTTGTTAGCTTTATCATAGAATAAGCCTTCAAATCCAGGTGCTTCATTTGTTAACACACCTTTATCATCGACTGGGCAAAGTACTTCTAATCCATACTTTTTACCAACAACGAAGTCATCTTCCCCGTGTCCTGGTGCTGTATGAACACAACCTGTACCTGCATCTGTTGTTACGTGATCTCCTAGCATAACTAATGAATCACGATCGTAGAATGGGTGTTTTGCAACTGTGTACTCAAGTTCGCTACCTTTTACTGTTTTCACAACTTCAGCATTTTCCCACTCTAACGTTTTTGCAACTGTCTCAAACAGCTCAGAAGCAATGATATATTTCTCATCATTTACTTTTACAATGCTATATTCAAGCTCTGGGTGAACAGAAATACCTAAGTTTGCAGGTAATGTCCAAGGTGTTGTTGTCCAAATGATGTACTTTTCATCACCTTCTAATACGTTCTTTCCATCTTTTACAGGGAATGCTACGTAAATAGATGCTGATTTTTTATCTTGATATTCAATTTCAGCTTCCGCTAAAGCAGATTCACTCGTTGGAGACCAGTAAACTGGTTTTTGACCTTTATAGATATAACCTTTTTTCGCCATGTCACCAAACACTTTAATTTGTTGTGCTTCATAAGCTGGCTCTAAAGTAATATATGGATTATCCCAATCTGCACGTACACCTAGACGCTTAAATTGTTCACGTTGACGTTCTACTTGTTCATATGCATACTCTGCACATAACTTACGGAACTCAGCAACTGTCATTTCTTTACGTTTTACACCTTTATTTGTTAAAGCTTGTTCAATTGGTAAACCGTGCGTATCCCATCCTGGAACATATGGTGCACTAAAACCAGTCATTGATTTATAACGAACAATAAAGTCTTTTAATACTTTATTTAATGCATGTCCCATATGAATGTCACCATTCGCATATGGAGGTCCATCATGCAATACAAATAAAGGACGACCTTTTGTATGTTCTTGTACTTTTTCGTAAATATTCATTTCAGCCCATTTTTCTTGCATTGCAGGCTCACGTTTTGGTAAATTCCCACGCATTGGGAACTCAGTTTTTGGCATCAGTAATGTATTTTTGTACTCCATGCTCAATTCCTCCTTACATGTATAAAAGAAATACTTAAAAAACAGAATAAAAAAGAGACCTTCTCATCCCAAAAAGGGACGAGAAAGTCTCCCGCGGTACCACCCTAGTAGATCATATACATATGTATAGAATCCTCTTTATATTCTTAACGCGAATACACGCCTACGCTTACTCTATTTGTTCAGCGCGGAACTCCAGGGTGATATTCCCACTATCTCCTTATCCTGAGCTTACACCATCCTCAGTTCGCTATATAAGGTTTGAAAAGGTACTTATCCCTATCTTCGTTTTTCTTAATAAATATGTTGTTTAAAATTATATGTAATAATGAGAAAAACGTCAAGCTTACACTGTTTCTTCTTTTTTCAACAGTTCATCTACTTCGTCTTCTAATTCAATTAGTTTATCCCAATCATCGTTGTTTAACATCTCAAGCTGTGTTTCTAATAACATACGGAAACGAGTTCGGAATACTTTCGCTTGTTTCTTTAGCTCTTCAATATCAAAAGCAACTTTTCTTGATTTTACTAATGCTTCGTTAATAATACGATCAGCATTCTTTTCAGCTTCACGCACAATTAATTTCGCTTCTTTTTGCGCATTACGTTTTACTTCTTCCGCTGCTTCTTGTGCAACAACGATAGATTTGTTTAACGTATCTTCAATATTAGAGAAATGATCTAACTTCCCTTCTAACTGCGCAACTTTTTCTTCTAAAGCTTTTTTCTCACGAATGACCAATTCATAATCTTTGATAATTTGATCAAGAAACTCATTTACTTGATCTTCATCATAGCCACGGAATCCGCGACCAAATTCTTTGTTATGAATATCTAATGGTGTTAACGGCACAACGCCACCTCCAAGTAGTTATCTAAATTTCCTCTTTCAATTATATCTTTTCTTCGACAAAATAGGAGGATTTCCTTCTAAAAAACCAATCATTTTAGTATACCATACAAAATTCTCCATTTGTCGCGTTTTGTTCTACCTTCTACAGAAAATAATTTACTTCGGCCATATCCTCTAACAGAAAAAACATCTCCTGGATAACATTCATACGAAGTTTGCTCCACTGTTTTCCAATTGACTTTTACTAAACCATTTTTTATGAAAGGTTGTACTTTCTGTCTAGATAAATGTAACATTTCAGCTAACATAACATCTAAACGAAGTGAAGAAACCGTTCCAGATTTCTCTCCCCACGTTTCATGTATCTGTAGAATTTTTTCTCCTTGCACTGACGCTAAAGAGACTTTTACTTTCCCTATTGATTGTAAGTTCATCTCAATATACGATACAATTTCTTTCGCAACTACAATTTGGGCACGATTTTCTTGCAGCAAAATATCACCACATTTTTCTCTTGTTAAACCAAGAGACATAAATGTACCTAATATTTGCCTATGTTCTAGCGTATAAAACTTGGAAGGATAGTCAATTTCTAATACTTCTACTTGAAATTCTTCTTCATTTAATTCTAGATAGTCTGGATAAATAAGTGCTCTTTTACGCTCTGCATTAGGCGTTGCACCACCAAATTGCACAGCAACATCACCTTGTCCTATTACCATAGAAACAATTTGTTGTTGCCTAGGATCAAGAAAATCCGTTAACTTCACTTGATGGTACTCCGCCGCTCGCTTCCACTCTAGCACTTTATCCACAAAGACCTCCTCATCAGGCCTAAAATGTTCGTAGATGCTCATGTATTTACCTTCTTACTATAAGAAATAGCTTAATAAACTGAACAAACCAGTTTTAGCAAGTTTCAACGCAAAGATTGCAACGATTGGAGAAATATCAATCATTCCAAGCGGCGGAATAAAGCGGCGGAATGGTTCTAAATACGGTTCACAAATACGTGCCAGGAACTCTCCAAAAGATGATTCCTTTGCACCAGGAAACCATGATAGGAGAATGTAAATAATAAGTGCCCACGAGTAAATCTCGATAGCATAACTTAACACTATAAAAACTGTTGTCATGGCGTATTACCACCTCTTTATATTTGTTTCTTCTTCTTCACCGAATAACTCTGAAATTGCACCAACAATATCTACATTTTCAGGTGTACACATAAATGTTTTCGGTCCTATTTTTTGAATGTCCCCGCCTATAGCGTATACAGTACCACTTAAAAAGTCAACGATACGCACCGCTTGATCAGTAGACATTCTCTGCAAATTAATTACAACAGCTCGTCTACCTTTTAAGTGGTCCGCAATCCCTTGCGCTTCCGAATATGTGCGTGGTTCTAATAAAACAACTTTTGAAGATTGTTTTGCTGTTTCAATACTAACAACATTTTGCTTCGGTTGTGCTTTCGGAAACGTAACGTCTTGTTGTTCTGGTGGATCTTGCTGCTTTTTCATGTCTGTTTGCTCCTTTTCATAACCATATTGAGCTGCTTCTTTTTCTTCCGGTGTATCAAAAAAGAAGTATTTTACTTTTGACCAACTCATAATAAGATTCTCCTTCCTTTTACGCTTTTCCTACTAAAATCGTTCCCAAACGAATATATGTAGCCCCTTCTTCAATTGCAATCGTGTAATCGTTGGACATTCCCATTGATAATTCTTTACATGGCGCATGTAATAACTCTAGCTCCTGCACCTCTGTTTGCAGCATACGTAATTCCTTAAAACAGCGTCTGATTTCTTCCTCTTCTTCTGTAAATGGAGCCATCGTCATTAGTCCAACCACTTCAATTTTATCGAATTCTTGCAAACTTTGAATAAAAGAAACAACCTCTTCTATTGCCAATCCTTGCTTCGATTCTTCAGATGAGGTTTTCACTTGAATAAAGCATTTTACTTTCTTATCAGCACGTTTCTGAATTTCTTTCGCCAGGGAAAGACGATCTAACGAATGTAAATAATCAATTTCATTAATAATTTCTTTTACTTTTCTCGTTTGTAATGAGCCAATAAAGTGCCAATTAACTTTTGAACCGAAATGCTCGTATTTCTGTAAGAAACCTTCATTTCTATTTTCACCTAAATCGATAATTCCAGCTTCAATTACTTCGTTTGTTTTTTCAATCCCTACAGTTTTTGTAACTGCAACAAGTTTAATATCTTGCAACGAACGTCCAGCTCGAGCGCAAGATTCTTTAATAGCTTCGTTTACAATTACTAAATTTTCTTGTACTGTCACTTGCTTCCTTCCTCCTTAAAACCTATGAAACTCAACATTCTTCCTGTCTTACCTTGATCACGACGATGAGAGAAAAATAGTTGCTCTTCACAGCTTGTACAAAGAGATGACATTACAATATGCTCTTCTTTTATGCCTGCTTGTACACATAATATACGATTAATTTCTTTTAAATTAATTGCGTACTGCCCGTCAGAAATTTTTTGATGAGGAACAGCACCGCTAACTACTTCCTGTGCTGCTGTTAATACACGATCATCCACAACATAACAACAAGATCCGATCGACGGCCCAATTGCAACATGAATTTCATCACTTGAAATACCTTCTGCATCCCACTTTTGAATCATTTCCTTTGCAATCTCTTGTACAGTGCCTTTCCATCCAGCATGCGCAAGTCCTATCATACCATGTGATGGTGCATAAAAATAGAGCGGAACACAATCCGCGTAACAAGACGTTAACAGAACATCTTCATTACTCGTATAAATGCCATCTGTTTTTGAAATGCCGTCCTCATATGAATAGACGCCACTTCCCTTTTCCTGTTGCCCTACTTTTTCAACATGATGAGCATGAACTTGTTCAGAGCAAATCCAGTTTTCTAATGGTTTTTGTAACTTATTTGCTAAAATGCGTCTGTTTTCATGAACGTTCTCCACGATATCATTCACATGTAATCCTAAATTCATCGTATGAAAGGAGCCCGTACTTATCCCACCATCTTTTGTCGTAAATCCAGCAGTAATGTTTCCAAGTTCTTTCCACGCTTGTAAATACAGTATACCGTCCACATATTTAAATGGTTCTCTCATAATAAAGCGGCTCCTTTTAATTAAAATAACAGAAAAAAGCATGGTACTTCCTGTCTATTTTACCATACTTTTATTTTTTCATAATCCTAACAGAAAAAAAAGAGGAATTTGTAATATTCTTTATGAAATTGTCGGTGTTTGTATTGATTCTGTTACAGTATTAACAGGATTTACTCTTACAAGTATGACATCCTCTCCAATCTTCACAATTTCCTTCCAAGGAATTACAATCTCAACATCTTTTCCAAAAATACCTAGCATACGTGTCTGTTTGGAAATAATAACAGAACAAACTTTCCCTGTGTTCATATCAATTTCAATATCTCCAATATTCCCAATCCTTTTTCCATCTGAAATATTTATAACATCCTTCATCTGTAACTCTGAAATTCGTATCACCATTTTTATCCTCTCCCTTATATGACGAATTGGAAACTGTTTCTCATATTTACAGGAAGCCACCTATACGAAACACCATACTAGTTTCATTATATGAACACTAATCCCCTACTATGAGCACAAACTATATTACATATAAAAAGGTCTCACCATAATTGGTGAGACCTTATCCTTGAATCGTTTTATTCATTTGTTTAATGGCTGACTTCTCTAAACGTGATACTTGCGCTTGCGAAATCCCAATTTCTTCTGCAACTTCCATCTGTGTCTTTCCTTGGAAGAAACGTTTTCTAATAATCATTTTCTCTCTATCATTTAAACGCTTCATTCCTTCTTTCAATGCTAATTCTTCAACCCACTGCTCGTCCTTTTGTTTTTCATCACTTAACTGATCCATAACAAAGATAGGATCTCCTCCATCATTATAAATTGGTTCAAATAATGAAACTGGGTCTTGAATCGCATCTAAAGCAAATACTATCTCTTCATGAGTTACTTCTAGCACTTTTGCAATATCCATTGCTGTTGGTTCTTTTGAATTTTCTGCAATCAACTTTTCTCTTACTTGCAAAGCTTTATACGCAATATCTCGCAATGAGCGCGATACGCGAATCGGATTATTATCACGCAAATATCTGCGTATTTCCCCAATAATCATCGGCACAGCATACGTTGAAAATTTTACATTTTGGCCTAAATCAAAATTATCAATTGATTTCATAAGTCCGATGCAACCAACTTGAAATAAATCGTCAACATATTCTCCTCTGTTATTAAATCTTTGGATGACGCTCAGTACAAGACGTAAGTTTCCATTCACTAATTTTTCTCTTGCGCTTATCTCTCCACTTTGCATTTCACGAAATAATTTACGCATCTCTTCATTTTTTAATACTGGAAGTTTAGCTGTATCAACACCGCAAATTTCTACTTTGTTTCTCGTCAAAGTGTTCCCTCCTATCGGGAGTTGCTGTACAGTGTAAAGTATTTCCTTTGAAGGGGATTTTATGCATGTGGTTTTTTCACGATTTGTTATTTAAATTATCTTTCCTAATACAACTAAATAGAATAAGACCAGCCTACATAACGGCTGGTCTTATTCTTTACACCATTTTATTAAATTCTTTTCGTAATCTTTTTATAATTCTTTTTTCTAAACGCGAAATGTATGACTGTGAAATCCCAAGCATATCAGCCACATCTTTTTGCGTCTTTTCCTCTCCTCCAGCAAGCCCAAACCGAAGTTCCATAATTTGTTTTTCACGATCATTTAATTGGTGTAATGCTTTCATTAAAAGGTGACGATCTACAGTAGCTTCTAAATCTTTTGTAATAATATCATCATCTGTACCTAACACGTCAGACAATAACAGTTCATTCCCATCCCAATCAATGTTTAGCGGTTCATCAAAAGAAACTTCCGAACGATTTTTGTTATTTCGACGTAAATGCATTAAAATTTCATTTTCTATACAACGAGATGCATATGTTGCTAATTTTATTTTCTTTTCCGGATTAAATGTATTTACAGCTTTAATAAGGCCGATTGTTCCTATACTAATCAAATCTTCAATATTTATCCCTGTATTTTCAAACTTTCTTGCTATATATACAACGAGCCTTAAGTTACGTTCAATGAGTAATGACCTTGCTGCCTGATCTCCTTTTGGCAATTTATTCAAAAGAACTTCCTCTTCTTCTTTTGTTAACGGTGGTGGCAACGCTTCGCTTCCACCAATATAATAAATTTCATCGGTCTTAATTCCTAATTTCAGCAATACTTTATACCAAAGGTATACTAAATAAAATTTTAATTTCATCATATTATCCCGCCTCTCATTATTAAGCGATCACCATTTTTTGTGAAATCAACATTTTTGGATGCACAATACATTGATACTCCCCATTAGTAGACAGCTGTTGTGTATTTAATCCAATTAATACTTTGTTTACAACAATAGAACTACCTTCATGGTCAACTTGCACACTGTCAGGCTTAATTGCCCACAAAAATTGACTCTCTACTCCTACTGCACGGAAAGGAATTAAGCGTAATTTGGTCGCCCAACCAGAATCATTTTCTGGTATTTGAGGAATTTCTGTTTTGGAATAAATTTGCTCTGTTAACCAAGATGGTAAGCAATGTTCTAATGATGAAACATGCATAATCATAACGGGTGTTTTGGTTAATGGGTCGTAAAGTTGGTTCCCACTGTCAATAAGGCCTGCCAGTTCTAGTTCTTCTTCGGCTAATTGAATTTTTACTTTCACAATTTGATCATAGTGTATTTTCGTGACCTCTACGCTTTCAATACGCTTTTTAGAAAAATAATAAATTACTGGAAAACCAAAAATAACAAATAACCAACTAATTGGATCACCGTAAGAAATTGACTGAGATTGAACCAATCCATTTACCATTTCATTCGTTTGCAAAAAGAAATGAGTTCCAATTAATCCTCCGCCAACCATAAAGGTTACAAAGTAAAAAGTAAAAACAGTTTGTGCATAATCTCTAAATGTTGTAAACCCAAATGCTGTATACACAATAAGTAACGAGTACAGTAGTTTCATAATTGGATGTGTCATCATAGAAGCAAAAGGAGTAAAGGCAAAAATAACAATAGTTGAACCTATAAATGCCCCTAGCACAAGCCTCCATCTTTTGATTTTCTTTTTTAACACGGTAGCTGTTAATAAAAGCAAAAGAAAATCAATGCAGGCGTTTAACAACCAAACAACGTCGGCGTAAACAACCAAACAATTCACCTCTTTTTTCAAGTTGAGACTAGTATAATGCATATCCAATAGGAAAGTGTGTCAATTTGCGGAGGTGTTTTTTTGTTATTTTGTGATTTCTAGACATAATCTGTCGGTAAAAAATAAAAGTACAAATTCATAGAATGATATACTCTTATTTTCACCAACAAAATATATTGAAATATACGAAATAAAAAAAGACCTGCTTAGCAGGTCTTTTCCATTTAAAAAACAAAAAAGGAGCATGAAAGCTCCTTTTTTTATCGTCTACGACGGTTACGTAAAAATGCTGGAATATCGATATCATCTGAATCTGAATGACGCTCATGTACAACTGGCTCTTCACGCTTCATTTCGCGTTTTACTTCACGCTGTTTTGAAGGTTGAGCTACTGGTTGTTGCTGTTGTTGCGTGTGGTTCGCATTCGGACGGATAATTGGTTTTGGTGGTTGAGTTGCAATGCTATCATCAAAACCAGTTGCAATTACAGTTACAACGATATCATCTTTTAATCCTTCGTTAATAACAGAACCGAAGATCATATTTACTTCTGGATCTGAAGCTGAAGCTACGATATCTGCCGCTTCTTGTACTTCATATAAGCTTAAGTTAGCGCCACCCGTAATGTTCATGATAACACCTTGAGCTCCATCAATAGATGTTTCTAGTAATGGACTTGAAATCGCTTTTTTCGCAGCTTCTGCAGCACGATTTTCCCCGTTACCAGAACCAATACCCATTAAAGCAGAACCTCTATTAGACATAATTGTCTTTACGTCTGCAAAGTCTAAGTTAATTAAACCTGGCGTTGCAATTAAATCCGAAATACCTTGAACACCTTGACGTAATACGTTATCAGCTTCACGGAATGCTTCTAACATTGGCGTATTTTTATCAACAATCTCTAATAAGCGATCATTTGGAATTACAATAAGAGTATCTACATTTTCTTTAAATGCTGCAATACCAGATGCTGCTTGCGTCGCACGCTTACGTCCTTCAAAAGTAAATGGACGTGTTACAACACCAACTGTTAAAGCACCTAATTCTTTTGCAACTTGAGCAACAACTGGAGCTGCACCAGTTCCAGTTCCACCGCCCATACCAGCAGTTACGAAGACCATATCCGCACCACGAAGTGCTTCTTGGATCTGTTCTTTACTTTCTTCTGCAGCTTTTTTCCCTACTTCAGGGTTTGCACCTGCACCAAGTCCACGCGTTAATTTTCCACCAATTTGCATTTTTGTTTCAGCTTTTGATAGATTTAATGCTTGTGCATCAGTGTTCACAGCGATAAAGTCTACACCTTGTACACCGTGTTCAATCATACGGTTTACAGCATTGTTTCCGCCACCGCCGACACCGATAACTTTTATATTCGCTAATTGATCTTGAGTAGTATCAAACTCTAACATGTCGAAATCCCCCTAGAACCTCATTTTTCGTGTCCAATTTTAATCCCATAAATAACGGAATACACGTTTTACTTTTGACATCATGCGGTCATCATTTTGATTATTATTGTTTTGATTACGAGTTTTTTGTTTCGCGGGTTGCTGTTGTACCGGCGTTGGTGCTGGTGCTGGTACTGGTTCAAAATGCTCTTGCTTTTCCTGCACATTTTTCCCACGTAATTTAGCTTTTTGATAAGAATGTTTAATTAATCCAACTCCACTTGTATATTGGGGCTCACGCACACCAATATAATCAGGAGTTGCTACACGAACATTTTCATGTAAAATATCATATGCAAGATCAAGAACACCTGGCATAGAAGCAATTCCGCCAGTTAGTACATAACCAGAAGCCACTTGCTTTACTCCTAACTTACGCACTTCATCTTGAACAAACATTAAAATTTCCTCTACACGAGCCTCTATTATATCCGATAATTCCAACTGAGAATATTGTTCTGTTTGGTCGCTTCCCATAATAGGAACCGTAAACATCTCTTCTTCAGATGCTGTATCATAAAAAGCATGTCCATATTTCAACTTAATTTGATCTGCATTTTCTGTTGAAGTTTTCAACCCAATCGCAATATCTTTCGTTATATGGTCTCCACCTAATGGTAATACGCTCGTCGCTTGTAACTCTCCATCTTTAAAAATAGATAAAGTTGTAGATCCTCCCCCCATATCAACAAGGGCTACTCCTCTATTTTTTTCATCTGAAGATATAGCAACTGTTGCAGCCGCTAAAGGTTGAAGACAAATATCAACAATTTCAAGACCTGCTTTTTCTACACAACGAAGTAGGTTATGTAGTAAAGTTCTCGAGCCTGTAATAAGTGTACCTTCCATTTCTAATCTTACACCGATCATCCCGCGTGGATCGTTAATCTCGTCAAGACCGTCTACGATGAACTGTCGAGGTACCACATCAATAAACTCACGTTCTGGAGCAATTGACACAACTTGTGCTGCATCTAGAACGCGTAAGACATCTTCATTCCCGATTTCACGATCTTCATTTGAAACAGCGACTACTCCGTGACAAGGAAGTAGCTGTACCTGGTTTGCATTGACACCTACTACAACTTGCTCAATGTGGATTCCCACCATGCGCTCAGCTTGTTCAATTGCTTTTTTAATTGATCGAACAGTCTCATCTATATCAACTATCGATCCCTTCTTTAAACCATTTGATTTTACATTTCCAACACCAATAATGTTTAAGCTGTCATTAACCATTTCACCAATGATGACTTTAACATTGGATGTACCGATGTCAAGACTAACATATATTTCATTGCTGTTCATTCTTTGGCACCTCCTTCTTTATTTATACCATACAACTCAATATATGGAACAACAATCGCAACTTTACTATTTATAAGAAAAATATTCAACGTCTTTATACGTTTCCCTTTTTTAACCCTATATTTTTCTTATTTTTATTTAGCATTCAATTAAGAATATCGCAGTAAACTATGAATAACTGCTTATCTTGAAATAATTCTATTTCGAGTGTAAAGTTTACCGCCAAGTATAAGTCTACACTAAGATGTACTCATAGAAAAGTGAAACTTGTACCAATACTAGTATGAATCTAAGAATTTTTACATATTTTTCATCAAATGAACCATTCTTCTAAATTCATATACATATAACAGAACATTCGTTCTGTTTTTTTCTGCTATAACCAACGAAAACTACCATTCTATTCTTTTTTTTCTTCCACACCTAATTCTTTCGTATATGCACCTACTTCTAAGTCAATTAATACCTTCTTACCTGGCTCAATTGTTTTTAAAATAAGCGGATAGGTTTCCATACGTTTTGCGAAATTTCGAATCGTAGTGCTCACTTCATAACCCTCATTCATATATAAAGTAAGATGATCTTCATTCGCATTCGTTGGTGAATAGCGAATTTCCGAAATAGATTTTAAAATAGCTGGTGTTAATTTTTCTAGTTCAGTGATTAACTCCTTCATTTTCTCTTCTTTAAAAGGTTCAAAAATCGGTGCTGCAACAGGAAGTTTTCCATTAGGTAGTACATCAAGCGTTTTTCCATTCTCTAATAACGGTTGTAATTTTCCCTCTTTATTTATATAACCAATCGTTAAATATTCTTCGATATGAATATCAATCTTGTTTGGAAAACGTTTTTTTACATTTACTGCTTTAATTTCTTTTCGCTTCGTTAAGTTTTCTTCAGCTTTATGTGCTGTCACTCGGAAATAACTTGTATCATATGTCACGCCCGAATCCTTCATTACTTGTTCATCCGTCATATAGTGATTTCCAAACACACTAATCTTTTTTATATTACTAAGCGGAGACCGAAAATAAATTAAAAAGAGCACTAATAAAAATAAAATTGATATGTATAAAATCAATCGATGATTAACATTTTTTTTGTTTTTTTTCTTTTGATTTTTCAATTTTGGTACACGATCTTGTAGTTTAATCACTTTACTATTATTCATGTACGATCCCCCTATGTAACATAAAGAACGGCATGTTCCTCATGCCGTTCTTATCTTCTTATTATAACATAAATGATAATGAGCGGAATGAATAACCGTTATCTTCCAATGATTTCTACTTCTGTGTGCATATCTACATCAAATTTATCCTTAATTGTATGTTTTATTAATTCAATTAAGGACAATACATCTTGCGCTGAAGCTCCCCCGGTATTAACAATAAAATTGCCATGCATTTCAGAAATTTGAGCTCCACCAATCCTATAACCACGAAGCCCTGCTTTTTCTACTAAATCTCCTGCAAAATGTGGGATTGGATTCCGAAATACACTTCCTGCACACGGATAATTCCATGGTTGCGTTTCACGGCGGTAATCTTTATTATTTTGCATGCTACGTACAATTTCTTCACGTTTTCCCGCCTGTAATTGAAACTCCGCCTCTAAAACAATACCAGGACGTTTCGTTTGCAATACAGATGCCCGATAAGAAAACTCCAGTTCTCTATTCGTTAACCAGTCAATTGTACCGTCTTCAAACAGAATGAGAGCCTTCGATAATACACTCGATATATCTGATTTATGTGCACCTGCATTCATATATACTGCACCACCGACACTTCCTGGAATACCGCTTGCAAACTCCAATCCAGCTAACCCTTGACGACTAAGTAAAGTTGACAATTTAATAAGAGGATATCCACTACCAACTCTTACCTTATGTTTTTCGACCTCTAAGTGATCTAATCCTTCTCCTAAACGAATAACAACACCTTCTATGCCTTGATCAGATACAAGAAGGTTTGAACCGCGCCCAATTACAGTCCACTTCGTTTTGTATTGCTTTACTAACTGTAATGTTTTTTCAATACCGGCTACATGCTTTGGCACAATTAAAATATCCGCTGGTCCACCTATTTTCATAGTTGTATAACGTGCTAACGACTCGTTAACTAAAACACGACCAACGTCTGCTTCTATAAGCTCATTTACTAATTGTTCCATAGACAATCTCCCCCATATTAAGTCTCCTTATGACAATAATATGCAGGGCGTTCACCTAACGTTATCCCTCTATTTACGGGCAGTACGACTCCTAAATCAAAATTCGGTAGAAACAAAGAAAGTAGGCGGAATCGGGATGCCCGTAAATATCCGATTAGTGAAGGGTAATAATCAATGAGAGAGAATCACTCCCCACTGATTAAAGCCTCACTTTATTTTTTTACAAGCTTATTCATTACTTCATACAGCTTATTTGCTGCATCTGGAATACCTAGTTGCTTAGCAGCTAGCTTCATATTTTGTAATGTTTGTGCATCTAATAAAATCTCATCAATATCACGAATAAGTGTTTCAGCTGTTAAATCTTTTTCAAGTAACATTTTTGCCGCTCCTTTATCAACAACTGAACGTGCATTCTTTTCCTGATGATTATTGGTTACATACGGACTCGGTATTAACACACTTGGTTTTCCTAACGCTGTTAATTCTGCAAGTGTTGTTGCCCCAGCCCTTGAAACAACAAGGTCTACACCAGTTAGTACCTCTGGCATATTATGAATGAACGGCTTAATAATAACATTGCTTGGGTTCCCTTTTTGCTTAACGGCTTCCATCACTTTGTCATAATGTACTTCACCTGTTACATATAGTATTTCGTAGCTTTTGTTCCCAAACTGTTCAATTGCTTCAACGAAGGCATCGTTAATCGGTCTAGCCCCACGACTTCCACCAAATATAAGTACAGACTTTTTAGGAAGAGAAAGCCCAACTGAACGTTTCCCTTTCATTCCATTTTGATCCATTACCTCTGATGCCCGCGGATTACCTGTCATTACCACTTTTGACTCTGGAAAATGCTCTATAGCTGCTTCAAAACAAACAGCAACTTTATTTACATAACGGCTTAAAAATTTATTCGTTACACCTGGTACACTATTTTGTTCGTGTACAATAGTTGGAATACCTAATTTGGCTGCAGCGTATACAACTGGCCCACATACATAGCCACCCGTTCCAATTACGATATCAGGATTAAAACGACGGATATATCGTTTACTATCCTGTACACCTTTTAGAAAACGCATTACTGTTTTCACATTATCTAATGATATTTTTCGTTTAAATCCACTTATAACAATAGATTGAAATGGTACACCTGCTTTTGGAACGATTGTACTCTCTAGTCCATTTTCCGTACCAATATATAAAAATCTTGCTTCTGGATTTAACTTTTTTATTTCTCTAATTAAAGCAAGAGCTGGATAAATATGACCACCAGTACCCCCACCACTCACTAATACACGCACTACTAACTCCTCCGCTTCTTATTTCCATTATATTTATTTCTATATACATATTGCATTTTTACACACATACGAAAAACCCTGTCTTATAAACAGGGTTTAGTAGCGAGAATGGCGACTTATATTTAATAATACACCTACTGCCATTAACATTAATGTCAAACTTGATCCACCATAACTTAAAAACGGCAAGGTAATACCCGTAACAGGCATCAGTCCTGTTACAACACCAACATTAATCATTACTTGAATCGCAATCATCGCCACAATACCTACTGCTAAAAACGTACCATATAAATCTGGCGCTCCTAATGCGATACGAATCCCGCGCCATAATAATAGACTAAATAATAATAACACAAATGAACCGCCAATAAAACCTAATTCCTCGGATAAGATTGCAAATATAAAGTCAGTTTGTGGTTCAGGTAAATAAAGGAATTTTTGTCTACTTTGTCCAAGTCCAAGCCCAAATAATCCACCAGGTCCAATTGCGAGTAATGATTGGATAATTTGAAATCCACTTCCGAGCGGATCTGACCACGGATCTAAATATGATGTAATGCGTTTCATTCGATACGGTGCTGATGCAATTAACCCTATAAATCCTGCTACACCAATCAAACCAAACATTGCAAAGTGAAAGACCCTCGCTCCCGAAATAAATATCATAATGATACATGTCCCAACCATTACCGTTCCTGTCCCAAGGTCTGGTTGTAACATAATCATCCCAAAAGCAAGAAACACAAAACTAAGTGCCGGTAATAAACCACGTTTAAAAGATGTAATCAATTTTTGCCGTTCTGCTAAAAACTTTGCCAAGAAAATAATCATCGCAAACTTCATAAATTCTGACGGTTGAATCGAAAATGCACCGATTCCAATCCAACTTCGTGCTCCTCCTCGAACAAGACCTACTCCAGGAATAAGAACGAGAATAAGAAGAATGAAGCAAACTAGCAAAATCACTTTTGAATACGTACGCCACACCCAATAATCAATTTTCATAATAAAAAACATAGCTACTACACCAAGACCCGCAAACAGTAATTGTCTTTTTGCAAAAAAGAATGAGTCCCCCATTTTATAAGAGGCCCAAACTGCACTCGCACTATAAACCATAATCATTCCGATTGTCAACAATGAAAGTGTTACGATGATGAGAATAAAATCAGGCGTTTTCTTCATTACCCACAAACACCACCTCTTTAGGCAGAACCTTTTGCCCTATGTAACAAAACATCAGTAGGTGTTAGCCTACTGATGTTTTGATTTACTTTATATAAGTTTATGCACAGCTTGTATAAAAATGTCTCCTCTTTCTTCAAATGTTTTAAATTGATCCCAGCTTGCACACGCTGGAGAAAGAAGAACGACATCACCATCTTTAGAATGAGCATAAGCTTTCACCACTGCTTCATCTAAAGTATCGACACTTTCAATTATATCTAATCCCGCTTTTTCTGCCGCTCTTACTAGTTTAGGAGCTGTTTGTCCAAATGTTACAATCGCTTTTACATTTTTGAAATACGGAATTAAATCATCGAATTCATTTCCTCGATCAAGCCCACCTGCTAGTAACACAATCGGTTGTGTAAACGCAGATAGTGCTTTCTCAGTCGCTAACATATTCGTTGCTTTTGAATCATTATAAAACTTACGGTTGTTAATCGTTGTTACATATTCCAAACGATGTTTTACACCCGTAAAACGTTTTAACACGACCGTAATTGCTTCATTAGAAGTACCTAATAATTTCGCAATACTCATCGCAGCTAAAATATTTTCTAGATTATGTTGACCAGGTAAAACGATATCGCTTACTTCAACAACTTTTTCACCTTTGAAATAAAGAGCGTTATCTTTTATACACGCGCCATCTTCAATTTCTTTCGTTGTCGAAAACAGGATTTTTTGACCTTTAGAATACGCAGACAAAGCCATCACATCTGCATCATCCGCATTTATTACACTATAATCATTTTCTGTTTGATTTTTAAAAATATTTGCTTTCGCTAAACCATATTCTTTCTTCGTCCCATGATAATCTAAGTGGGCCTCAAATAAATTTAAAAACGCAGCAATTTTAGGTTGGAACAATTCTACTCCCATCAATTGAAACGATGAAAGTTCTGTAACTACAACTTCATTTTCTTTTGCATCCTGTGCTACTTCACACGCTACAGTTCCAATGTTCCCTGCAATTACAGGATGCTTTTGTCCTTCTTTTAGCATTTCAAATGTCAGCATTGTCGTCGTCGTTTTACCGTTAGACCCCGTAATCCCAACAAATGGTGCTTCTGAAATACGATATGCTAATTCAACTTCCGTAACAATCGGAATTTGCTTTTCTTTCGCAGCAACTAGTATTTGATTAGAATACGGGATTCCTGGATTTTTTACTACAAGAGAAATATTTCTCTCTAATAATTCTAAAGGATGTCCACCGCATACAACGTCCATTCCTTTTGCTTGTAATTCTGCAGCAAGTACATTCTCTGCTAAAGGCTTTCCGTCATTTACAATAACATTTGCCCCTAACTTTTGTAACAATGTAGCTGCTGCATAACCACTTTTTGCAATGCCTAATACAAGAATATTCTTATTTTGAAATTCAGTTACAGTTTTCAATTACATCCACACCCCGATATAAATTCCTAACACAGCTAATAAAAATCCTGCAGACCAAAACGTCACAACAACACGCCACTCTGACCAACCACATAATTCATAATGATGGTGTAATGGACTCATTTTAAAGACACGTTTTCCTGTTGTTTTAAATGAAATGACCTGAATGATAACCGATAAAGTTTCCATTACGAATACTCCGCCAATAATTACAAGTAGCAATTCTTGTTTTAATAAAATCGCTACAGCTGCAATGGCTCCACCTAAAGCTAATGAACCTGTATCTCCCATAAACACTTTTGCTGGATTCGCATTGAATACTAAAAATCCAAGTACAGCTCCTACAACTGCCATACAGAATATCGCTACTCCAAATTGCTCTTGTGCCACAGCAATAATACTAAATGCTCCAAATGCAATAGCAGCTGTTCCTGATAATAAACCATCTAAACCGTCAGTTAAGTTAACTGCATTCGATCCACCAATAAGCATAAATAGTACAAGTACAAAATACGCCCAACCTAATTCAAACTTAACATCCGTTCCTGGAATCATGATGTATGTGTGG
Organism: Bacillus cereus group sp. BfR-BA-01347; assembly: GCF_022663835.1. Classification (NCBI taxonomy): domain Bacteria; kingdom Bacillati; phylum Bacillota; class Bacilli; order Caryophanales; family Bacillaceae; genus Bacillus; species Bacillus cereus group sp. BfR-BA-01347. Next base: position 19,474 of record NZ_JAKUGG010000013.1, read on the forward strand.
AACGCTTGCCCTTTTCCAATTAAAAAGAATGCAATAGCAATAACAAGCTGACCTACTAATTTTTGTTTTGATGTTAAACCAAGATTTCTCTTCTTAACTACCTTTATGTAGTCATCTAAAAATCCGATCAATCCGTAACCAAATGTCACTAATAGTAATAACGAAACCTCTGCACCTAAATGATTAAACTTAATCGCCATAATAAGTGAAGTTACCATCATAGATACGTATATGACGATACCACCCATTGTCGGTGTCCCTGATTTTTTTTGATGTGACTTCGGTCCCTCATCACGAATACTCTGTCCGAACTTTAATTTTCTTAAAAATGGAATAAACAATGGCGAAAGGGCAACAGAAATTAAGAATGCTACCCCAGCCGTTACTAATAAACCTTGCTCAAGCACATGTAGTCCTCCTCTCACGTTGTTACTCTTCGTTGTTTAAACGCCCTGTAATTGCTTCTTTTGCAACTTCACGATCATCAAAATGATGAACTTCTTTACCAATAATTTGATACGTTTCATGACCCTTACCAGCAATAATAATGATATCATCTGCTTTCGCTTTAGCGATTGCATGGTGTATCGCTTCTTTTCTATCAATAATCACTTCATAATTATTTCCACGTGCACCATGTACCATATCATCTAAAATAACCGCTGGATCTTCACTTCTTGGATTATCTGATGTGTAAATTGCATGAGTTGCATATTTTGTTGCAACACTTGCCATTATCGGTCTCTTCGTCCGGTCCCTATCGCCGCCACAACCAACGATACAATACACATCACCTTTTGCAAATTGTTTCGCAGTTTTTAATACATTTTCTAAACTATCCGGCGTATGTGCGTAATCAACAATAACTGTATAATTTTGCCCTCCATCAACAACTTCAAAACGCCCTGGAACCCCAGCTAGTTCCTTTATAACAGCAATGATTGTTTCTAATTTCACACCCGAAACAAGTCCTGCTGCTGTTGCTGCAAGTACGTTATATACATTAAATTTACCTATTAATTTCATCGTAACATTTACACTTTCATACGGTGTGACAAGCGTAAATGTAGTCCCGCCACTCGTCATAACGATATTTTTTGCCATAATGTCACTTGTTGTATCAATACCATATGTTACAACTGTTGCTGCAGTACTTCTCATATACTCTTCTGTTACATTATCATCGCTATTCAGCACAGCGTACTTTTCACGATTATGATTATAACTATTGCCAAGCTGTGCAAATAGTAACCCTTTTGCATGTTTATATTCTTCCATCGTTTTATGATAGTCTAAATGATCTTGTGTTAAATTCGTAAACACCGCTACATCGTAATCACATCCGTGTACACGACCAAGATCTAACGCATGTGACGAGACCTCCATTACCGTGCTGTCCACACCTTGTTCAACCATTTTTGAAAACGTCTGTTGAAGTGTTAGTGCATCTGGTGTTGTATTTTTCACCTCAAATGTTTCATCACCGATTTTCATATTAATCGTTCCAATTAGCCCTGTTTTATGACCATGTGCTCGCATAATCTCATCCATAATATGCGATGTTGTTGTCTTTCCATTTGTACCTGTAATTCCGATTAAATGTAACTTGTGTGTCGGTTGACCATAAAAATAATCAGCTAAAACCGCTAACGAACGAAAAGTATTTTTCACAAGTACAACTGGAACGTCAACATCAATTGGTCTTTCCGCAACAATAGCAGCCGCTCCTTGTGCCGCTGCTTGCTTAGCAAAATCATGGCTATCAACCGTATATCCTTTCATACATACAAATAAGCTTCCCTCTTTCACTTTACGTGAATCAGCTTCTATAGATGTGATTTCTGGATTTTCTTTTGGAACAACTGGAAAATCATGCAAACATGATACAAGTGTATGCAACTTCATTTCACTAAACCCTCTCTACATTGTTTATTTATCTTTTTTCAGTAAGCAACACATTACCTCCTATATAAGGAGGTAAGTGCTACTGACCTATTTATGAATGAGACACTTACTGTCTCAAATTAAGTAACTGTTCTATAAAGAACTCACTTCCACCAATTGTACCATAAAACGTACTATGTTACCTTTAATTCCCGAAGTAAATTCTAATTTTTGAGCCTTCTTTTACTTTAGCTCCGGCTTCTGGTGATTGTTTAATTACTTTCTCTCCATCTCCACTTATATCAAGCTTCAAATCGACGAGTTGTGTTTGTAAGTCTTTCTTTTTCATTCCAATTAAATTCGGAACTTCTACAGTTGGTGTATCGCCCCATTTATATTCTTTCTCAACTTGTTCTTTTCTCGGTTTCACTCCCATAACAGGAAGCGCATCTCGAAGGATATTCCCGACAATTGGAGCTGCTACCACTCCACCAAACTGTGTAACCCCTTTTGGATTATCAACAGCTACATACACAACAATCTCTGGATCATCCGCTGGAGCAAATCCGATAAAAGATACTATATAATTATTCTCTAAATATTTACCATCTTTCACCTTTTGAGCAGTACCCGTTTTTCCACCTACACGATACCCATCAATATAAGCACCTTTACCAGAACCTTTCGCTACAACATTCTCTAATGCATAACGAACTTTTTCTGAAGTTTCCTTGGAAATAACTTTTCTTTTCTCAACAGGTGTCTTTTTACTAACAACTTGATTATTTTTCGGATCAATAAACTCCTTAGCTATATACGGCTGATACAATGTTCCACCATTTACAGCCGCCGCTACAGCTGCTACTTGTTGAATCGGTGTAACAGAAACCCCTTGGCCGAATGAAGTTGTTGCTTGCTCTACTGGACCAACTTTATCTAAATTAAATAAAATCCCACTGCCTTCACCTTGCAAGTCAATTCCAGTCTTCTGCCCAAAACCAAAATTACGAATGTATTTAAATAATCGGTCTTTACCAAGGCGATCACCAAGTTCAATAAATCCCGGGTTACATGAGTTTTGAACGACTTCTAAAAACGTTTGACTGCCATGACCTCCTGCTTTCCAGCATTTCAATCTAGCTCCACCTACTTCAGCTGCTCCATCATCATAAAACGTATCCTTCTCTAAGTCTACTAAATTTTCATTCAATGCTGCAGCTAATGTAATGATCTTAAATGTTGAACCAGGCTCATACGTACTCCATACAGGTAGATTTCTGTTATACACTTCTGGAGAGACACTTTGAAAATCCGCTGGGTCAAAACTCGGTCGACTAGACATGCCTAAAATTTCACCATTTTTAGGATTCATTGCAATCGCAATCATACCGTCAGGATTATAAGTTGACTCCGCAATATTCATTTCTCTTTCCATAATCCTTGTAATACGCGCATCGATTGTTAATCCTAAATTTAAACCAGCTTCTGGTTTTTTGAAATCATCACCAACATTAGGCATCCTTTGTCCTTTCGCATCTGCAAAAAAACGCACATGACCTTTGTCCCCATTTAGCTCTTTATCATAATATTTCTCTAGTCCCATAAGACCTTGGTTATCGCTACCTGCAAAACCTAATACATGTGATAAAAAGTTTCCAAATGGATAGTACCGGATAGAATCCTCTGCGATATACACGCCCTTCAAACTTAATCCTCGTACTTCTTTCGCTTTGTCATGTGATATTTTCCTTCCGCCTTTATCTAACCTTACAATTGATTCTTTTTTTGTAATCCTTTTATAAATCTCATCTTTTTCCACACCTAATACTGCAGCTAACTTCTCTGCAGTCTCTGCTGGTTTTTCAATTTGCCTCGGTACAACAAAGACAGTTGGAGCACTTTTATTCGTGGCAAGTTCCACACCATTTCGGTCTAAAATTTTCCCACGTTCGGGTTCAAAAGTAATATTACGACTCCATGAATCTTTCGCACGATCCGTTAACATATTCCCAAGAAAAAATTGCACATATCCAAGACGAATATCGATAATAGTGAAAATAAGTATACCTGATATAAGTATAAAAATAAGTCGTTTTCTAACTGTTACATTTGATACACGCATATCGGAACAAGCCTCCCTTACGCCTAGCTTGTTCCAATATATGCTTGTACTTATTTAATTAGAACTTATTCTCTTTTACCATTACGGCTTTTCTGCTTCTTGCTGTGGTTCGAGTGGCGGTACGAGTGTGACACCTAATTCTGTACCAGGTTGTAATAATGTTCCTTCCGCCACACTTTGTTCTGTTACGTATCCTGTACCAGAAGGTTTCAAGTTAAGCTGTAATGTCTTCGCTAAATTCATAACATCACGCAGTGCCCATCCTTGTATATTTGGCATTGTAGGCTTATCTCCTACCAAGAAGACTCGGTCGCCTTTTAATGTTTGTTCAGTCGCTTTTGGTACTTGTTGCTGTACTTTCCCTTCACCTAGTACGATTGGACGAAGTTTTGCTTTATCAATCGCTTTCCCCGCTTCAGCCATCGTTTTACCAGTTACATCTGGAACAGTAGTTTGTTGTTCTTTCAGATGTTTTTTCGGATCTTTCACTTCATTTGGCTTAATCTTTAAATACTCTAAACTATTTTTTGTTACATATTTAAAAATATCAGCTAAAGGTTGTGCACCGTTCTCATCATCTTTTAATTTCGGCTGTTTAACAGCTACATACACAACAAGTTGTGGATCGTCCATTGGTGCCATACCTAAGAATGAGAATATATAATTCTGTCTTCCTGTCATATAGCCCCCTTTTCCATCCGGAATTTGCGCTGTACCTGTTTTACCACCAACTGAATATCCATCAATTTTATAAGCTGTCCCTGTACCTTTCGGAGATGTAACAACACGTTCTAATAACTGTCTTACTTGCGCTGCTGTTTCCTTTGTAACAGGTTTTCCTACTTCTTCTGGCTTATGTTCTAATTTTACTTTGTCTGTTATTGGGTCTACAATTTTATCAATTGCATAAGGTTTCATCATTTTTCCATCATTTGCAATGGCCGTTGCAGCTTGTACAAGCTGAATTGGTGTTACAGTGGAACCTTGTCCAAAAGCTGTTGTCACTTGTTGTATTTGCTGATCAAATAAAATTGTATTCGATCCTTCACCTGATAAATCAATGTTCGTTTTTTCATCTAATCCAAAACTATGAATATATTTTCGGAAACGTTCTGGACCAAGTTTTTGATCTCCTAAAATTGCAAACGCTACGTTTGAAGAACGCTCTACCCCTTCATCAAACGTGATAGAGCCCCAACCAGCACCGCCGTTATGATCTTTTATTTTCCTATTTCCGACTTGATATGTCCCAGATTGATAATAATCTTGTCCTTTGTACACACCTTCATTAATAGCTGCCGCTAACGTGAAAATTTTCATTGTTGATCCAGGTTCAAATGCATTGGCAATTGCGTCATTGAAGAAATATTTAATTTGGCGATCATTAGGGTCATAACTAGGTTTAGTAGACATCGCTAATATTTTTCCGGTTTTCGGATCTGCAACAATCCCTATTAAACTTTCTGGCTCATATTGCTTACTTGCTGCTTTCATCGCATCTTCTAAATAACTTTGGACACGTTGATCAATTGTCAAATACGCGTTATCTCCATTTTTAGGTGCCTTTACATTAACTTTTCCACCATCAAGGGACACACCTTTACGATCACCTGTATATGCTACTTCTCCATTGGAAGCACTTAAGTATTTATCCAAGCTTTTCTCTATGCCAAATTGACCTACCGAGGTTCCATTCTCATTTGGTTTTGCATGACCTATAACGTAAGATGCAAAATCACCGTTTGGATACACCCTTGCATTTTCTGTAATAAAAGATATTCCTGGCAACTTCAACGCTTCTATTTGTTCCTTCTTTTCTTTCGTCAAATCCTTACCTAACGTTCCAAATTCGACTTGACTTCTACCTTCCTTATTTAAAGAAGCTAAAATATCCTCTTCGCCTTTTCCAAGTACTCCTGCAATTTTCTTTGCAGTATCTTCTTTATTCTCAACAGAGTTAGCTCCTTTTAGCGCAGCTACTATTTTATAAGAGTTTGCGTCTTGCGCTAACACATGACCGTTTTGATCATAAATAGTTCCTCGGTTCGCTTCAAGAACTCCTTTTTTACTATGCTTTTGTTTAGCAAGTGCATCTAAATCCTGATTATGAACTGTTCCTGTTGATTGTATGTAAAAAAATCGGGCTAATAACAGCAAAAAGAGCAGGAGGAAAAATATCATAAAATAACCTGCTCCCTTATTGGTATGAAATTTAGTCATATTCTTCTTCATCGTTCCTTCACACCTATTGCCTTATTTGAGGCCTTTCACATTATTCGCATTAATTTCTAGCCCGTGTTTTTTTGCAACTTCAGCGATTCGTTCATAGCGACTTAACTTCTCTACTTCAGCTTGTAATTCTTGATTTTCTTTTTGCTGCTGTACAATTTTTTCTTCTATCGTCGCTGCTTCTACATTAACTTGATAAAGGCCTGCTTTATTTCCAATAAACGCGACACAGGCATACAATAAAAAGCCAATAAACGCTACATACAACAATTTTTCGATTCTTGTAATTTTCGCTTTAACCTTCGGCTTAGCCATCTGCTGTGGGGGCGTTTGAATTTGCACCTCTTCTTGCGCTTGTTGTTTGTACTTTACAGCTAAATTAGTCATACCTCTCTCTCCCTTTTATCGTTTTTCAGCGATTCTCAACTTCGCAGAACGCGCACGATTATTTTCTTCTAGCTCTATATCAGAAGGTAAAATCGGTTTTCTTGTAATAAGCTTTAATTTCGGCTTAAATTCATCAGGAATAATCGGTAATCCTGGCGGCAATTGTGGCGTTGTACTATTTCGCTTAAACGTTGTTTTACAAATACGATCTTCTAATGAATGGAATGTTATAACACTAACCCTTCCACCTGGCTTAACCATCTCAATAGCAGATTCCAATGCTTCTTCAAATACTTTTAATTCATCATTTACAGCTATACGAATTGCCTGAAACACTCGCTTAGCAGGATGCCCACCCGTTCTACGAGCTGGAGCCGGAATACCTTCTTTAATTAGCTCTACTAATTCTCCTGTCGTTTCAATAGCTTTATTCTCACGATAAGCTTCAATTTTTCTTGCAATTTGTTTTGAAAATTTTTCTTCACCGTATTGGAAGAAAATCCTTACAAGTTGTTCATATGACCAGCTATTTACAACATCATACGCTGTTAATGGGGCATCTTGATCCATCCGCATATCTAGCGGTGCATCATGATGATAACTAAAGCCTCGTTCTGGTGTATCTAATTGTGGGGATGAAACACCTAAATCAAATAAAATACCGTCTACTTCTGTTATACCTATTTCCTGCAGTTTTTCAGCTAAATAACGGAAGTTACTCTTTACTGTTATAAACTGTTCACCGTATGAAGAGAACTTTTCTTTCGCGTTTTGAATCGCTATCTCATCTTGATCAAACGCTATTAATTTTCCACCTTCAGTTAATTGGGATAATAAATAAGAACTATGTCCTCCTCCCCCCAGTGTACAATCTACATATGTACCATCTGGCTTTATATCTAAGCCGTCTACTGTTTCCTTTAAAAGCACTGTTACGTGTTTAAACATTGTTGCACCTACTCTTTTTCCAATTAATTATGTTGAATGTATCCCTTCCTCTAAACACATATTTCACGCTTAGAGAATGAAATAATACGAAAGAACGACTCATTTAACTTACCAACAAAGGCAACATACTATACAAATCGCTATTTTCTTTTATTATATACTAAATTTTATCATCTTTTGCGGGAATTTAAATAAAAAACTGTCGAAAAAGCGAATAATACGTTTACATTTTGTGCTATTTTGTCATATATTTAAGTATCCAGCACAATTACCATATCCAACATTTTTTGATTGATAATTCAGAAAAAAATCACTTCACAGTAAATTCAACGGAATAAAAATAAAATCCTGCTCCAAAGAGCAAGATTTTATAGTTTTATAACATGATGTTTTCCGTCCCAAGAAAAAGGGTTTTCCATTACACGATCAACGAAATCCAAACCAAACTGATTTAAATAATAACATACATTCCACACACGTTCTTGTGGTGCACCTAATGGACGAAGTGCGAATTGTATACGACGGAATTTATTTAGCTGAACCTCATACTTTTTCTCAACATTTCTTTTCAACATTCTTTCCAGCAGTTCAATTTGTTCATTAATTTTCAATTCGTTTTTCCCTGCAAACGCACCTAACCCTGGCTCTATTTTCTTTACAAATTGCTGTAAAGATGTATGAATATCAGCAATTTCTTTTTTCGCCTTTTCAAAATGATCATCAATCGGTTCCTCTATTTGATTGGACAACCAGTTTTCACGCAATTTATCGACATCATTTAAAAATGGATCACTTTCTCTCAATTGCAAATCAAATAAATCTGTCGCTATATCTCTCTCCATATAAGTAATTGTAAGACGAGGAACGACAGGTGGCATTTGAAAACCGACAGTATGGAATACTTGTTGTAATTCACTCCAATAAGCTAATTCTCCTGGACCTCCAATAAATGCGAGCGTAGGAAATACATACTCTTGCATAAGAGGACGTGTTACAACGTTATTACTAAAATGCGCCGGATTTCTCTCCATCTCTTCAATCAACTCTTCGTATGAAAAGGAATGCGCCCCATCCTTTCCAACAAACTTACCTTGATGCTCTTCAAGCAATACTCGTTCATTATTTATTTCCATGAATATATGCACTGCATGAGACTTCGTTTCAATAATCGGTTTGTATCCTAGTTCTTTAATTACTTCCTGCTGATTTCGAAGGCCCTCTTGTACCTCTTTATACTTACTTATAACTCGCTTAAAAAATGGAATTTCTAACTTTCTTAATTCAGGATGATGTGAATCAACAAGGATTAAACCAGAATTAGCAAAGATTTTCGTAATAAGATGAGCAAAGAAATCTACATACGTATTCGATTTTTTCAAAGCATCATCAACAAATTTTAATACATCCTTCGTAAAATTTGTTTCTGGGTATGTTTTAAAAATCTCTTCAATCCAATTTCTACAATCTTCAACAGAAAGTTCAGACTCAGAAGCACTCGCCTTTTTCGGATTACGGTCATAAAAAATTGTTTTTTTCAACTTTTTATTTTTTGCTACGAAAGTATGGTTAATCTCATCCATATCATGGTCTTCACCCGCAATCCAGAAGACAGGGACAACTTTAACTCCTAAACTTACTTCCTTTTCCTTTGCAAGCTGTAAAATTGAAATAACTTTATGAATTGTATAAAGCGGTCCAGTTAATAACCCCGCTTGTTGTCCAGCTATAACAACATATGTATTTTCATCTCCAAGCGCTTTTACATTTTGAATTGTAGATTCTCCCGCTTGTAATTTTGTATTATATTCTAATAAATGCGCTACTAAATCTTGGCGGAAAAACTCCCTTTCACGCAAATCATGTAAACGTTGTTTAAAAGCATCTTCTGTTAACACATAATCAAAACATGACTGTATCTCTTTTTTACCGTTCATATAGTCCGCTACAACACCTTGTTGCGGAACAGAGATTTCTTTTATCTCCATATAATTCTTCCTTTCGTATCCAGTTCTCTCACCAATCCACATTGTAGTCAATGTTTCACGTAAAAGCAAAGAATAACACTTATACTCTTGTTTCTAAACCTTTTATTGCATCGAACAAAAATTGAAGTATCGGAGCTGTTCGTTGCTGTTTCTTAGCTTCTTCTAATACATATCCAACAATCGCATTAATTTCCGTCTGTCTATTCGCTCTTACATCCGCTAACATAGAGGATGTATTACGAGACGTTCCTTCACACACATTTCGTACCATTTGCCATATCATTTCTTTTTCTCCTTTAATAAGAAATGTGACCTCCTGAAACACTTGCTCCATCATTTGATAAAAAAAACGATTCGTGATTAATTCACCATTCTTAACTCCCAATAATGCTGTCAACGGATTGATACATACATTTACTACTAATTTTTTGTGCATAATCTCTTCCCAATCCGTTTCTATTTGAACTGGAAAATAAGCAACAGGAAAATAATTGAATATTTTTTTAAAATGTATAGATTGACCACAAACCACTCCAAATTTTGTTACCCCTATCCCAGTATGATGAACGATATGCCCTCCCTCTTTTTTCGCACCATGTTCTACAATACCAACAGCTATATTTTCACTCCCTATGTTCAGCATCTTTTGAAGATGCGACATTCCGTTTTGCAAAAAGATTAATGATGATGCCCCTTCCACAAACGGTAGTATGTCATCTATATGATATTGCTTCACAGCAACAAATATATAATCTAAATTTTGCGCTACCATACTTTCTATCGGTAAAACAGATGGATATACTGTTTCACATCTTCCATCTCTAATACAAGTTACACCTGTTTCCTTCAATTCTTCCGCCTGCTTAGCCGTCCTAGTAAACAACGTAACATCTTGGTTATTTTTTTGTAAATAAAATGTATACAATAGACCAATAGCACCTGGTCCGACAATTCCAATTTTCATTTTCACACAAGGAATTCACATTAAGTGCCCTTGCCTTCCCCCCTTTATATCTTTTTAAAGCACATGAGCACGCCCTATAATTCCGCTGTCCTTTGCCCAACAAATACACTCTCATTTTTCACTATGTATGTACTACCTATTAATACGCTTCTACTCTTAGTTTAGCAAATCCTCAAAAAAATAAAAAAAGAAATATACTATCTTCTTCATAAAAATAAAAAAATGAGTTATAATATTATTGTAAATATTTTTACTTTTCTGCATTCAACGAGACAAGAAAAGGATGTGATGTAATGGGATTCCCAAAAGTTGAGCGCTTGCTCATCAATTATAAAACGTTAGATGAATTCAAAAAATTTAAAGGGTGCGGAGCCCAGGAACTATCTATGCTGGAAGAATTACAAGCAAACATTATTGAAAACGACAGTGAATCTCCATTTTACGGTATTTATTACGGTGGATCACTAATTGCACGTATGAGTCTATATATGAAAAGAAATGGCGGAGAACCATTCGAAATTACAGGTCCCTACCTCGAACTTTATAAACTTGAAGTATTACCAACTTTTCAAAAACAAGGATTCGGGCAAATGCTTGTAAATCATGCGAAACAAATGCAATTCCCTATTAAAACGATAGCACGTATTCATTCAGCTGGTTTTTGGGATAAATTAAATTTCAATCCCGTATCAGTAACTGATGGAGATTTTTATATTTGGCATCCAGAAGCAAATTTGAATGCGGTTACAAATGAAGAATCAGCTTAAGAAATAAAAAAACAGCTGTATAACAGCTGTTTTTTATTTCTTAAGCTTCTCTAACTTCTCATTCGAGCGAGCATTGTTTCTTTCCGCTACCATTACACTTCTTTTTTGATCGATATAATCAAGTAATGTTCTATACTCTTCTTCATATACTGATAACCGCTCCAGAAGACGCTCTCTTTCTGTTTGTAATGATTCAACTTGTTGTTGCAACACCGTTAAAGAGTTTTCATCTTTATAATTTTGCAAGAAATCAATAACATCATTCAACGTAATTGACATAGGTTCTAACACCTTTGTCTCTTTCACTTCATAATTTTCTACTTTACGAAGTTGCTTTGCTTCCTCAATACGTTCTTTAAATTGCTTTCTTACGTAAGAATTCCATCTAAACCCACATGCTGCTGGTGTACGAGATAAATTTTTTCCCACTTCCTTAAAGGCAGAAAGTTGTGTTCCACCTTCTCGAATATGCCGGAGTACTACTTCTGCCAGAAGCAAATCTTCATCATCAGTCCAAGCATCTTGTCTTGTTGTCGCCATCTCTCTAGTCCTCCCTATGCATTTTTTATTAAGCATATGCAGTTACTAGAAAAGATAGAATACAACAACTAAAGATTAAGACAAAAAAAATAAACGCAGAAGATATCTTCTGCGTTTATTTTCCCGCAATTACTTGCTGATTACTTCTTTACCTTTGTAAGTACCGCATGCTTTACATACACGGTGAGCTAATTTCGCTTCACCACAGCTTGGGCACTCTACCATACCAGGTACTGATAATTTGAAATGCGTACGACGCTTTCTTTTTACTGTTTTAGAAGTTCTTCTAAAAGGTACAGCCATTCTTCCCACCTCCTTAAAAGAAATAGTTATTTTCATATGAAGGCCTGAACCAGTCTTCCGATTATTTGTCAAAAAACTTTGCAAGTCCTGCCAATCTTGGATCAACAGTCTTTTCTTTGTCTTCTTCCGAAATCACTTGCCAGTCTTGACCTTGCGTCGGTGCTCCACCAGAAACATCATCACTGAAAATTTGCATTGGAATCTCCAAAAGTATATTTTCCTTGATTACGGGCAGTAAGTCAAGTACTTCTCCTTCTAAAGAGTGAATTTCAGCTTCAGTTTCAAATTCTTCTTGTGAAGTTTGGAACACCTCAGTTGTTTTAATGTCAAATGGTAATGTCACATCTACTAAAGAGCGAGAACATGGTAAAACCATGCTTCCAGTTATATGTAGATGAAACGTAAACTTACCGGAGCCAAAATCAACTCTTCCCGTTACATGAACAGGATTAATTTCACGAATATCTTTCTCGACCTCTTTTAGCTCACTTACATCTACCATCTCATCCAATGTCAATCCTTTATTTCTCAATTTATTCAATTGATGGATGGACCATTTCATATCATATCACCTCAAGGCAACAAACAAAATTATAGCTAGCCATTTTATATTTGTCAATGTTTTTTCTTTACACTATAATGAAGTCATCATAGTAAATAATATATAGAGTATCACGTTTTTCAAAAAGATGCTACATCGAAAGGAGAGATTACCATAAAAGCTGGTGGTATTGTTGTTGAATATAACCCTTTTCATAACGGTCATCTTTATCATGTGCAACAGACAAAAAAGTTAACACAATCCGATATAATAATTGCCGTTATGAGTGGTCCTTTTTTACAGCGTGGTGAGCCCTCACTCATTTCCAAATGGTATCGCACTAAAATGGCCTTAGCAAACGGCGTAGACCTTGTTGTAGAGCTTCCATACGTCTTTGCAACACAAAAGGCTGAAACCTTCGCAAATGGTGCTATTTCCATTTTAAATGCTCTACGTGTTTCTGAAATTTGTTTCGGTAGTGAGGATGGACAAATCGAAAATTTTTATAATACCATCTCCGTACAAAAAAACGAAGAAGAGACTTTTAACTGCCTTGTAAAACAATTCATGGGCACTGGTAATAGTTATGCAAAAGCAACATCGGATGCTTTCTCACACATTTTAACATCCGAAAAAAACATAGATATGTCACAACCAAATAATATTTTAGGCTTCCAATATATGAAAGCAATCCTGTCACAAAATAGCTCTATACAAGCTCAAACTATAAAAAGATTTGCCGCTCATTATCATGATGAAACATTTAGTGACCAACATATTGCAAGCGCGACAAGCATCCGAAAACAACTCTTTAGCGAAGAAGGATCATTTACAGCAATTGAACCTTTTCTCCCACAGGCAACCACTTCGCTTTTAGCAAATTACAAACAAAACTACGGGATATTACATAATTGGGAACAATACTTTTCATTTTTCAAATATAAACTCATGACGATGTCTCCAGGGGACTTACGACATATATATGAAATAGAAGAAGGTTTAGAGCATCGTATTTTATCAAAAATACAAAACAGTTCCTCCTTCTATTCATTCATGGAAGCATTAAAAACAAAACGTTATACATGGACTAGATTACAAAGAGCTTGTACACACATTTTAACAAACACAACAAAAGAGGAAATACGTAGCGCAAATATAGAACAACACGCACCATATATTCGCCTGCTAGGCATGTCACAAAAAGGACAAACTTATCTTTCAAAAAACAAGAAAAGAATCGAACTTCCAATCCTTACTCATACAAAAACATTTGACCATGCCGCTTTAGATATAGAGAAAAAAGCAAACTCTGTATATTTCTCCATCATGCACGAACCGTTACGCACGCAACTATTAAAACAGGATATAACACACCATCCTATTCGCTATGATGAAACATCTACAAAATTCCTATAAAAAAACCTCTCTATTTCAGAGAGGTTTTTCCTTATCCATCTTTTCTAAATATGTTAACGCATCATCCAGCGTATCTACTGGTACAATTTTCATTTTTGTTTTAATATCCTTTGCAGTCTCAAGTGCATCTTTATAGTTCGATTTCTCCGCACCTTTTTCATTTGGCGCAAAGAACACTTCAGCCCCGGCATCGCTAGCAGCCACCACTTTTTGATTTATACCACCAATCGGGCCCACTTCTCCTTTTTCATTAATTGTACCTGTTCCAGCTATTTCATGTCCTTTGGTTAAGTCTTCTTCCACAAGTTGATTATATATTTCTAATGTGAACATTAAACCTGCAGATGGTCCACCAATTTCATGAGAATTAATTTTCACTTTCGGATCGACCACTAATTCTCTTTCCGTAACGATAGAAACACCTATACCGACACGTCCATTCCCATTAGGAATCGTCTTTACATTTAAATTCTCTTTCAATTGTTTTCCATTTCTCATGTACTCAATACTTACAGCATCGCTTTCTTTTTTTCCAGTCATATATTCAATAAATTGCTCCGTCTTTTCAAATGTTTTTCCATCAACAGCTATAATAACATCACCAAGCTTAAGCTTTCCTTCTGACGGCATTCCTTTTGCCACACCAGCAACTAATACACCTTTATTTTCAAAAGATACTGAGCGATTTGCACGTTTATATGCATTATAAATTGCTGCATTTTGTGAATCTTTCATCGCATAATTTTGGCGAAATTGATATTCTTCATCACTCTCACCTTTTTGCAATATTTCTTCCGCTTTCGAAATATGTGTATATTTATTAAACTGTGCCGCTATTAAATTCACCACATTTGCTGGTCCCATTGAAACCGTAACAAGCATAAAATCACCAGATTCTTTCGTTCCACCCTCAACTTGAACGTAAGGCTCTAATTTGGCAGCCATTCCTGGTTTTGTTACATAATACGGTAAACGTACGTAAACAAGTAACATCGCCAATATAACCCCTATTAAGATTGCATATATAAACCGAAAACGCTTAAACATTATGTTTCTCCTTCCACTGCTCAATTAATAAATAAATATTTGAAACATGTTTTTCTGCTTCTACTTCTCCAACTCGAATAATATCTTCAATGTTTGTAAAAGCACGTGAACTAAATTGCTCTACAGCTGGTCGCATCATTAAATCCGATGCAATTTGCCGATTCATTACAAGCTCATGCTGCATAATTTCAATACTTTGCATGATTACGTCATAAATGGACGTAACATCGCCATTCACCTTAATTGGAGATACATCAACAGCGATAACAATATCGGCCCCTAACTCTTTCACAACCGATACTGGGATGCGATCAATGACTCCACCATCCACTAATAATCGTCCATCTATTTTTTCTGGTACAAACACTCCAGGAACAGATATGCTAGCCCTCACCGCATCTGCAACTGGCCCACTTGTAAAAACCACTTTTTCCCCCTTCAATATGTCAGTAGCCACAACAGCCGTCGGGATATCTAACTCTTCTAAATTTTTATTATATGTAAACATTTTAATCATATCTTTGACACGTTTTCCAGCAATAAATCCCATTTTCGGTACCGTGAAATCTAAATAATACTTCCGCTTAAAAACAGATGCCAATTTATACAATCTTTCAACGTTACTACTCGCCGCATAAAACGTACCTATTAACGCCCCCATACTACTTCCTGCAATCATGTGAATAGGGATACCCGCTTCCCTTAAAACCTTTATTACACCAATATGAGCAAACCCTTTCGCTCCTCCAGACCCAAGTGCTAAACCAATCTTTGGTTCTTTCATTTTTCTCACCCTTTAATTTTTTTCATTCCTTTTTCATACTTATGGTCTAAATTCACTACGTATCCACGTATACTGAAATGAACGTTTTTTGGGACAAAGGGGGATTTACTTACATGTATGAAAAATGGAAAACCGCTTTCCTTACCATATCAACGCTATTTTTAACCTTTTCTCTTGTACTCCACCCCCAAGCCGCTTTGCAAGCTTCTATTCGCGGGTTAAATATATGGTGGGAAGTTGTATTCCCTTCACTACTACCGTTTTTCATCATTGCGGAACTTCTAATTAGTATCGGTGTTGTAAAATTTATTGGCGTTATATTAGAACCACTCATGCGCCCACTTTTTCGCGTTCCAGGGATAGGCGGATTTGTTTGGGCGATGGGAATGGCTTCTGGTTTCCCTGCAGGCGCCAAATTAAGCGCTAGACTACGAAAAAGCAATCTTTTAACTCAGATTGAAGCGGAGCGCCTCGTTTCTTTCACAAATTCTTCTAATCCACTTTTTATTTTCGGTGCTGTTTCTATCGGTTTTTTTAATAATCCGAAATTAGGAATTATATTAGCCGCTGCCCATTATTTCAGTAACTTTGCTGTCGGATTAATTATGCGTTTTCACGGCGATAATACCGCTTACAAAAATAATACACACACTACAAAAAAACGTCGTTTTCAAAACCCTTTTTTAATTCTCCACGAGACGCGCTTACAAGAAAAAAGACCAATTGGTAAATTACTTGGGGATGCTATTGTTTCTTCTATTCAAACATTACTTATGATTGGTGGATTTATTATTTTATTCTCTGTGTTAAATAAAATGATTACTGTATTCCACATTACAGCAGCTCTTTCTTTTATTATGCAATATATTTTATCATTCTTCCAACTAAGTACAGATTTTAGTATACCTATATTATCAGGTATTTTCGAAATGACACTCGGAAGCCAAATGATTAGTCAAATAAATGAAACACCGCTCTTACAACAAGCTATGGTAACAAGCTTCATTTTAGCATTTAGCGGTCTTTCTATTCAGGCACAAATTGCTAGCATATTAGCTGAAACAGATATCAGATTTAAACCCTATTTTTTCGCACGAATTATTCAAAGTATCCTTGCCCCTATTTTTACATTTGTATTTTGGACACCGTTTTATGAGAAAGTGAGTTCTTTCTCACCTATGCCACAAGATATTCCTGTATTTTTATCCAAGCACCCTTCTATACTACATGAAATTTGGACATCTTTTATACATTACGGACCAATTTTCACATTATTTTGTCTATACTTATATGTAATTTTATTATTTTTGCGCACGTATAAAGAAAAACCCCGTTCACTTTAACGGGGTTTGAAACTTTTCTTTTAAAGCACGCTCTACAATAGGAGGTACAAGATCTACTACACTTCCTCCATACCTCGCAACTTCTTTCACAATACTCGAACTTAAAAATGAATATTGGTTGTTTGTCATAATAAAAAATGTTTCAATATTTTCATCTAATTTTCGATTCATAGAAGTAATTTGCATCTCATATTCAAAATCAGAAACTGCTCGTAAACCACGTAATATTGCATTTGCATTACGCATCTTTGCATACTCTACTAATAGCCCACTATGCGAATCTACTTTTACATTCGGGATATCTTTTGTCGCTTCTCGAATTAGTTCTAATCGCTCTTCAACTGAGAAGAATGGTTTTTTTGATGAATTGTTTAAAACGACTACGTACACTTCATCAAATACTTTTGCTCCCCTTTTAATAATATCCAGATGCCCAAGGGTAATTGGATCAAAACTTCCTGAAGAAATAGCTATACTTGTCATTCTGTCCCCTCACCTTCATACTTATAAATCGATATTGCAGTAATCCCATAATTCTCAGCTCGTACTTTTACAAGCCTACCTATTGAATTAGGTAAAACCACATCATTACCATGCTCTGCCATAATTAATCCATCACTATGCAGCAATCCATGTTGATCCATTACACTAATTAAAGATACAATTTTTTGCTCTTTATATGGAGGATCTATTAATATAAGATCGAATGACATTTCACGTTTTATTAACGCCTTTACTGCACGTTCCGCATCATTTCGATATACTTCAGCTTGTTCCTGTATTCTACAACTTTCTAAATTTTGATGAATTACTTTTATCGCTTTACTATCCCGATCAACAAAAATTGCTTTATCGATCCCTCTGCTCAAAGCTTCAATTCCAAGACCACCGCTACCACCAAATAAATCAAGGGCGATACCACCATCAAAATAAGGACCTATCATATTAAAAATAGATTCTTTTACTTTATCTGTCGTTGGACGTGTTGTATTACCAGGAACCGCTTTAAGTGGGTGTCCTTTACATTTTCCTGAAACTACTCTCATCTGTTGTCACTACCTTTATT
Organism: Bacillus cereus group sp. BfR-BA-01347; assembly: GCF_022663835.1. NCBI lineage: Bacteria > Bacillati > Bacillota > Bacilli > Caryophanales > Bacillaceae > Bacillus > Bacillus cereus group sp. BfR-BA-01347. Next base: position 37,800 of record NZ_JAKUGG010000013.1, read on the forward strand.
TCAATCTATCGAGGGATTATTGAAAGCCATTTCCACTTCGGTAACCGCTAACAAACCACATTCACCTAACTATAGGAAAACTCGGCCTTAAATAACCTCTCGTTATTTATATATATTCATCTCATCATTCACTAATATGAACCCAATATGTATATTAGTTCCACTTTATCTTTTTTATCCTATCACAAAATAAAAAAAAGAAAAATAAAAAGCCCAACATAAAATTCAATTTCATTATGTATATCTTCATTTAGATTGGACATAAATAATTATAACAACATCACCTTCGATGTTGTTGCCAACCGCGGAGAAGACTTACGTTTCCCCATAAGTTCTTCCTCCGGTTTCTCCTCTCCCTTTGCCTTCTTACTAGTACATGCTAGTATAAGAAGGGCCCTGCTATGCAGGGTTTTTTTTCTTTGTGTGCTTTTCATTTAAAAAGTGAAATGGTACAGTAAAAGAAAGAGGAGGAAAAGATATGATTCAACGCTTTATAGAACTTGGAGAAGGCTACTCTGATTTATATGAATTACTTGAAATTGCCAAAACAAATCAAGAACGTATAGCACATATGTTACAATTTGAAACGATAAAAAACGATAAAAAAGTGTGTTCGCTTGTTGTAATATTAAAACCAACTACTACTGGTGATTTCCAACCATTATACATATGTCGTGAAGGCATTCCTGTATTTGAAAATAAAAAAAGTAAACGTGTCATTTTATTTGAAGAAGCGGCAGAACAACTTGGGAAAAAAGTGGCTACCTTTACTGTAAAACCATCTACAACTTTCCCAGAAAAAGAACTATTTTTTAATCATTTAATTGGTATTTTACGAATGAACAATTTCATTCCTCCGATGAAATAACACGTTATTTCAAGTGAAAAATCCCCCGCTAAATTTAGCAGGGGATTTTTTCTATTAGCTATAATCGTATTCTTTTGCTCGATCAGGACGGGAATTTTCAAATTCCGTTTTTAAATACGGGCGATACGACTGTTCTATCTTTTTCACAAAAGGAAGTTTGTTCAACTTATGCATCATATGCTCAATTTGTTCCATATCACAATATACTACAGCATATTTTAATCGTTTTGATATGTAATGTATGTTACCATATTTCCTTAAAATCTTGGCATGTTTCAATGAATGTAAATAAACAATCATACTTTGTCGTTGCCCGAACATAATCTTCTCCATCTTCTCCTTTTAAAAACATATATTTTATATTCTATGAAAACCGATCAGAAATTTATAACATTACAGGACAAACTCTGTATACGTTTTCTTCCAACTTCTAAAAAACGGGGTACATCACCCCGTTTTTTTACAACCACAACCTCCGCCAGTACCACAACCTCCACCACAGCCACCAGCATCAAAGAATGGATTTCCTGTTGGCACTTTAATGGAAGCAGACACTTCCGAACCGATTGCTACACTAACTTCGTCTAATAACTTCTGCAAAGCAGTTTCTGCTCTTTTAAAAGCTGCAACCTTATCATGTAAGTCCACAGAACGCTTTAATTCTCTCATTTTCATCGAAACGGTAGTATAGTCAGGATGGTATTTTCCAAAACGCTGTACTTCCTCATACCGTTCTTTCATCGCTGTAAATTGCTGAATTAGCTTCTGAAGTTCCATATCTTCATGTAATTCTCTATAATACTTACGATAATCTTCTGCTATATCTGAACAGATAATCGCTTTTGCAAGCTGCTCTGCCTTATCTAATATTAATACGCTTTCTAGCGTCGCTACAATCATGAGAGACACCTCCGAGTATCCATCATACCACATTTAGATTAGAACTACTAATTGAAGTGACTTACTCAAAAGAAAGATATAATGAAACTATTTTTACACTATATCCGTACACACTTATACATTAATATGTTCCGCTATATTATATTTAAGAACATCCCATTTTCCACTATTTTGTTTCACATAACTAATGCACGCATTTTTTAATGGTGTCTTAAATGTAATTTCATCTGGTTCAATGGCATGTAAAATCGCTTTTATCGCGTGTGAGTGAGCAACAATAATAATACGTTTGCCAAAATGAGTTGTCGCAACATCTTCTAAAGCAGCAAAGCAACGAGCTACAATCTCTTCATCTCGCTCCATACCTTCTACTTTACCTTCAGCAATCAACTCTCTAACAGCCGCAACCGGCTTCCCTGAAGCTTCCCCAAAATTCCGTTCAACAAATCGCTCATCTAATAAAATCGATTGTAATCCAGCTGCCTTTGCAATTTCATTAGCCGTTTCTTGCGCTCTAATTAACGGGCTACTTATAATGATATCCCACGTTTCTTTTTGTAAAGCAGCTGCACTTTGACTCGCTTGCTTCTTACCAACTTCATTAAGCGGAATATCTTCTCGTCCCTGAATAATTTCTTGAAAATTCCAATCAGTTTGTCCATGTCGTACTAAACAAATTTCCGTCATGCTGCAACTCCTTTTTAAATAATCAATCTCTATTGTAACAAAAGTTCTGCATGACGGACATATTTTTCACTTCCAATTAGGTTGCATTTTGTTGCTTCATATACTGAAACATATCAATCATAATCGAAGCAACGGCCAATTGATTTTGAAACTTTTCCACTTTATCTGGTATTGTTTTTTTGAAATGTTGCATCGCCGCTAACTCAAAAGCCTCTTTTTCTTCAGGATTTCGTGTTAATTTTCTATACCAGTATGGTTGTTCTCTAATATAGCGAGATAAATCCTCATCAGCCTTTATAAACTCCATAATTTCTGCTCTCATCATCTTTCCCCCTAATCCTTTTGAAAGAAAAACGGGTTATTTTCTGAAGTACTTTGCTCTTGCTGCGTACGGTTACCTTGAAATTGCTGAATAACTTGTTGCACGCTCCCAATTGCACTCGTCACATTAGCTAAATGGTTCTGCATTTGTTCCACGTCCAACTTTTTAAAAAAAGAAAGCATTTGCCCCATCACATCAGCAGTTTTTTCCTCTTCAGTTCGATTATCTTTTTCTTTTTTATTTTCTTTTACCGAAGAAAACGCAGGCGCTCCATCCGGTCTATACGTTGCCCATATTGGGTCCTCTTCACCAAGTAAGTACCATTCTTCATAAAATTGTTGCCATGTTTTGTGACCACTTCTAACCTCATGAACCATTTTAGGGTGATGGTTTACAAATTCTTTAAACTGTTGAACCGATGGATGTAACGGTCCTTTTGTTGTTGGCATAATCCTCACCTCTCCATGTATATCTACTATATAGTAAGAAAAAAAAGGCGCATGGTTCGCCTATTTTTAGACGATTCATGCACCTTTTTTTCTCCTATTTGCATACGGTCAGATTCCCACCTACAATTCAGTGAATACGAAGTAACTAATTTGGTGATGTAACACCCCACCGCTTACAGTTTCGCTTTATTTTCGAATAAAGTTTTGTGTATAAAATTTATCGTATACACCAACACCTAATCCTGTAAATTGTTCATTTAATAAATTCTTTCTATGCCCCTCACTATTTAACCACCCTTGCACTGCCGCAATTCCATCACTATGTTGCGCCGCTATGTTCTCACCAGCAAGTTGAAATCCTACTTTCCCGCGCTGCAAACGATCTCCTAGCGTACCTAATGTAGGTGAGTCATGAGAAAAATAATTATTGTCTTTCATATCTTTACTGTGACCAACAGCAACATCTGCTGTTTCCTGATCCCATGTTAGTAATGGTAATTTATGACGACTTCGAATGATATTTGTTAAATCAAAAATTTGTTGCATATTCCCATTTTCTACTTGTTTTATTTTTTCCGGAGTCAATGGTTGTTCTGCTATTAATTCACCTGAATAAACGAGCTGATACGGTCTTTGGCGTAATAAAGTTTCATCATCCATATAACGAACACCAACAAGCTCATGTGTAAATTGATCAAAATACAATTGCGCCCATCCATCTTCTACAGGTATTAACGGTTGTTCCATGACTTCGGTATCAGATAGCTCAAATTGATAACTATTTTTCCCTCTTTTTAATGAAATTTCATGCGAAAGCGGACTTTTTTTATATACTTCTTCATATTTTTCATTTATATAATAAGGTAGAACCTTAACTTGTTCACCAGCTGCGTACGCCGTTACAACTTTACGTTCAGAAACTCCAAATTGAACATACTGAGTTAAATCCTGGTTGTATACCCACCATTCATATCCGTATGCAGATGGCTCTATTCGAGAGGGTTCTCCCCACTTCGCTAATAAGTTTTCAGAGTCTTCACCAATCATATTTAAAACAGTATCTGGGGAGTCTTCCTTCATTTGCTTTTTCTTTTTCACAATTTTATTTTCTTGCTTTGATTGAGATGGGGTTAATATATATTGTGAAACGAGTAATTTCCCGTATAAATCAACAGCTAAAATTAAAAATGTAATCATTACGATACGCAATAATTTCTTCAAACGATATACCTCCTGAACAAAACATAAAATTGAGATATACACAAATCCATTTCTTTCTTTTTGTGTGTACCGTACTCTTTTCACTATATCATATTTTTGTGAAAAAAGTCTGGATTATCCCTTTTCTCTCAATATGAATTGCACTTTCTTATTATTCATACTATTATAAAAATAATGGTGTAACATTAAAAAAGGAGGTATTATATGCAATTTACAAATACGAAATTTAATGGAGCCGTCGTTGAATTAACTCTTTTAACTGAAATCATGGAAAACAACCACTTCGTACTTGCTGGACAGTGGGATTATGAACGGGTTACATACGATTATAAATTTGAAATATTAAAGGATATTTATTATTTACGAGTACAAGGAGTTGCTATTGAAGGTGACATTGGCAGTAGACATGCTGAAGTAAAACTACTTCCCCCCTTATTAGGAAAACATTATTATCCTCACGGCGTTGAATATGGTGATGATGAGACTTTCCCAACGAATGTACTTCAAAAAAGCGAACAACTCCTACAAAATGTCGAAAAAGAGTTAAAAGAATTTCAAATTATTGATTAACAAAAATAAGCGCATCAATATGATGCGCTTGTTTTATTTCCCTTCCCTAAGAATGAATCGTTTTTTTACTGGATATCCATAAATAGATCCATCTTTTACTTTAATCTCCTCTTCCCAAGGAACCTTATATTTACCTTCAGCTAAATCTTTTACAAACGTATATGGATTTTCTTTCACCCCACCAGGAGTTGCTACATATCCTCTTGAACCTAGATTATATATATTATTTTCCAATCCCCATCCTAATCTAGCTTGATCTGCTAGTTCTGGATATACTTCAGCAGTAACAATCTCCCAAGGATTTCGATGTCCCTGTACTAAAGTAGTCCCATCAAAATTACATACTTGTCCTTCACCAAAGTAATAAAATACACCATCATAACCCGCTAAGTTTACCGACAATGTATACATTAAATTCTGCCATGCATTTGAACGATTGGTTAGCATCCATTGTTCACTAACTTGTGTACTATATCCAGAAATACGAATTAAGACATTTGCACCTTTATAGGCCGCTTCACGAGCTACTTCAGGGAACATACCATCATGACAAATACAAACAGCTAATTTACTTCCTCCAGGTCCATCACAAACAGGTAAGCCTAAATCTCCAGCTTTCCAAGGCTCGACTGGCACCCAAGGATTTAGCTTACGATACTTCAAAATCATCTCACCTTGTGGATCAATAATAACTGCGGTATTATATGGCTCTCCACCATCAGGATTTTTCTCCATTATTGAAAAAACACCATATACTTTAGATTCTTTACATGCCTCAGCAAATAAGTCTGTTTCCGGCCCAGGCACTGTACATAAAAATTCTTCTGTAGTCCATTTTTTTGTATTTAGCCCTTGTGTACTATATTCAGGAAATACTATCAATTCTAATCCAGGGTAACCTGATTTGGTCGAATGAATTGTTTTTATGATTTGTTGAATTTGTTTATCAATGTCTGCACGTGACTCTACTACTGGTACTGGATATTGAATTAGTGCTGTCAAAAAACCACTAATCGGCTTTACCATACTTCCACTACTACCCATTTAAACTCCCCCTTAAAATAGTTCGTATTTATTAAATATAACAATATATATTTGTAACTCTCTAAAAAACTTGCACTACACATGGAATTATTACGCATGAAAACTAGTAGTAAATTTTATATCCACTTTTAGTACACGCCTACACTAACTTAACACAAATAGTTAGAAAATTCAATCTTTTTAAAGTGACTAAGTAAAAAAGCGTATGGAATCCCATACACTTTTTTACTTAGTCTGTAAATATGGCGGCAATTGTTGCAACTGCTCCTTATCCTTTTCACGTTCTCTACGTGCCCATCTAAAGAATACATAACCTATAATTGTACCGTACACTATTTCCTGGACAATTTTCATTATGATACCACCAGTTTGCTGGTCTTGTACGACTGGCATCCAGTGCAAAAATTCTGGTCCCGTTATATTTAAATCAGATAAAGTACCCGCTGGTACACATAGTTCCATCGCTTTCATCCAAGCAGCCGGATCCGTATACGTTGCAAATAGCGGGGCTGTTGCAAAAATGATTAACGCACAAGCAGGCGTTAATAATATGCCGTTAGCAAACATATAACCAAGTTTCTTTATATCACTTAACGTTTGATATTCTGGTAATGGATTTAACATCGGCCACCACATCATGATTGCTGTAAAAAACAATATAGCGAGACAAATAGGATGAGCTATTTGACTTTGTTTTACTGTATCAAAAACAACTGGTAAATGATAAAAAGAAAACAGGCCGTTAAATACAAACAACGCAATAAGTGGTTTAGCAAATACCTTTAATATAACTTGAACGAACTTAAAAGAAGTAATATAACGATATAACCAAATTGGTATACCAAGCAACAGTAACGGTGGAACCGCAATATACATGACTGCCATTTCAAACATATGAGCACTAAATATAATATGGCCAATTAAATCAATAGGCCCTCCCTTTACAAAATACAAAAGAACAATACCAGTCGTAAAATAAAAAATTTGCTTCTTACTTACCTTCGTCGCATTTTCAAATCGCATTCTATATGGCCCAATAATTAAGAAGTACCCAATAAGAATCGAAAGCATAAATAATAAAAAGATTGGACTCCATAAAGCCTGAAAACCAAATATCCACAAGTTACTCATTTTCACACCGACCTTCGTAAGGTTATCTCATAATATGAAGAGGGAGCTGTGACAACACAAGCTCCCTTATTTTTCACTTTTCAAATCCACACGATTGTCATAAAAGCTAAAATTGTAATTAACCCTATTAGCAAACCAGAGTAAAGAAAGAAACTTGCTGCTTCATGTCCTTTATGACTCATATGCATAAAATAATACAATTGAAAAATTACTTGTACCACTGCTAATAGTAAAATAAACGGTACAGAGAAAGTCGGACTAAAAGTTTTTGGATACGCCACTGCTACAAATGCAACTAATGTTAAAAAAATCATTAATGCAAACGTAATAACTTGATGCCTCATTTCCTCCGCACTTTTTCTCTTCCGATAAACAAGATCAACTTTAGGATTATTCGTTTGCTTTATCGCCATTGTTTATCCCACCATTCCCATTAAATATACTACAGTGAAAATAAACACCCAAACTACGTCAATAAAGTGCCAATAAATCGATGCAACATAAAACTTCGGTGCATTGTATAAATTTAGACCTCTCTTCGCATTTCTAAAGATTAATGTTAAAATCCAACATAACCCAAACAATACGTGGAGTCCATGTGTACCAACAAGAGCATAAAACGCAGAGCCAAAGGCACTACTTCTCATAGTATGCTTAAATTCATGTGTATAATGATAAAACTCATATATCTCAAACCCTAAAAACCCTAAACCTAGCAATACAGTTACTAGTAACCAAAGTTGCATTTTCTTAAAGTTAAAGTTTTTCATGTGATACATCGCATATACACTCGTTAAGCTACTCGTTAATAAAAGCATCGTCATAATAAAAACGAGTGGCATTTGGAACATCTCTTGAGATGTTGGTCCACCATTTGTAGAATTCTTTAACGCTAAATATGTGCCAAATAAGGAAGCGAACAACACTGTTTCGCCTCCAAGAAATAACCAAAAACCGACAAACTTATTTTTCCCTTCAAGGGTTGCTTTTTCAGGCTCTGCTGGAAATGTTTCATTCGTTAATTTTTCATCTACATGCATTATGCCTTGCCCCCCTTATCATCTAAATCTTCTTTATGAATATGATATCCATGATCATCGATTACTGAACGTAGGAACATTGCGCCAAATGTAATGATTAAACCAATAATTGCTACTAATAACCAAAACTTATCTTTTCCGCCCTGCATATACATCGCACCAAATGCCGCTATAAACAATCCGAAAGAAATGACAAATGGTGAAAACGAAGGATTTGGCATATGAATATCACCAACTGGTTCCGCTGCTGTCATCTCTTTATTACCTTCACGTTTTTCAATCCAAAACGGATCTAATCCGCGAACAAATGGTAATTGTTTAAAGTTATATTCTGGTGTCGGTGCCGGCATTGTCCATTCTAATGTACGTGCATCCCACGGATCACGACCAGCTTTTTCTTTTGATACTGTCGTTTTAATTACATTGAATAAAAGAACAATCGTTCCAAGAGCCATAAATACCGCTCCGATAGAACTAATCATATTCCCCATTTCCAACCCTTGCCCTTCAAGATATGTGTAGTAACGACGCGGCATACCAATCAAGCCAAGGAAATGCTGAATAAAGAACGTTAAATGGAAGCCGATAAAGAATAGCCAAAACGTTATCTTTCCTAATGTTTCATTTAATACTTTATTAAACATCAGTGGCCAATAATAATGAGCTCCTGCAAGTAAACCAAATACAACACCGCCAACGATTACATAATGAAAATGCGCTACTACGAAATAGTTATCATGAAATTGATAATCAGCTGGTGCAGATGCTAGCATAACCCCTGTAACTCCACCCATTACGAATGATGGAATGAAAGCTACTGCCCACATCATTGGTGTCGTGAAGCGAATACTTCCGCCCCACATTGTAAAGAGCCAGTTGAATATTTTAATACCGGTCGGAACTGCAATCGCCATTGTTGCAACTGAGAAAATAGCATTTGCAACTGGACCAAGCCCAACTGTAAACATATGGTGAGCCCATACCATAAATCCTAAAAATCCAATTAATACTGTCGCAAACACCATCGACGAATAACCGAATAATCGTTTTTTCGAAAATGTCGCGAAGATTTCCGAGAATATTCCGAAAGCTGGAAGTATAAGAATGTATACCTCTGGATGACCAAAAATCCAGAATAAATGCTCCCATATAATTGTATTCCCGCCCAGCGCTGGATTAAAGAAACTTGTTCCAAATAAGCGATCTAACATTAAAAGTCCTAATCCTACAGTTAACGGCGGAAAAGCAAATAATATAAGCGAAGATGTTACAAATGTCGTCCATGTAAACATCGGCATACGCATATACGTCATCCCTGGCGCACGCATATTAATAATGGTTACAAGGAAGTTGATACCTCCAATTAATGTACCAATACCTGAAATTTGCAAGCCAAGTACATAGAAATCAACCCCATGACCTTTAGAGGCTAAAGCTAAAGATGCATAAGATGTCCATCCTGCATCAGGTGCTCCACCTAAAAACCAACTTAAATTTAAAAATACTCCACCAAAGAAAAATAACCAAAATCCGAGTGAATTCAAAAACGGGAACGCAACATCACGTGCACCAATTTGAAGTGGTACAGCGGCGTTCATAAATGCAAACACGAGTGGCATAGCTGCGAGGAAAATCATTGTTGTACCGTGCATCGTTAATACTTGATTATAAGCATCCCCAACAAGAAAAGCGTTGTTAGGAATCGCTAATTGAAGGCGAATAAATAGAGCTTCTATTCCGCCTATTACAAAAAACAATCCACCTGCAATTAAATAGAGAATGGCAATCTTTTTATGGTCTACTGTCGTTAAATAATCCCATATGACAGCACCCATCCCCTGTTTTTTTGCTACAGAACTCACGTTTTCAACCTCCCCTTCGCGAATAATCCCTCTTTACTTTTCAACTTTTAACGTTTGTAAGTATGCATTTAATGCATCAATTTGATCATCTGTTAAGTTGCCATATTTGCCAGTCATTTTGTTTCCTGGCTTCATATTTTCAGGATCTTTCAGCCATTTTTTTAAGTTTTCTTCATTGTTTTCGGCAATACCGGCAACCATATCGCGATCCGCAAAGTTTGCTAAGTTTGGTGCGATACGAGCGGAAGGTGGTCTACTATCATTAGATCCAACTGCGTGACAACCAATACAGCTTTTATTAAATATTTCTTGGCCCTCTTGCGCCTTTGTTGAAGCTACTTCTTTCTTCCCATCAATCTTCTTCATATCAGCAAGCCATTTTTTGTACTCGCTTTCATCTAAAGCTTTCACTTTAAATTGCATTAAAGAATGTGATGGACCGCAAAATTCGGTACAAAAACCATTATAAGTGCCCGATTTATCTGCCTTTAACCACATTTTGTTCACATTGTCTGTATTTGTATCCATTTTCCCTGCTAAAGATGGAACCCAAAATGAGTGTTTAATATCGGCACCCTTCAAATTTAAATACACTTTCTTACCTGTGGGGATGACCAAATCTTGCGAAGTTACTATCTTTTCTGATTTGTAAGAAAATTCCCACCAATAAAGATTCGCTGTTACATCAACAACGATAGTATCTTTATCAATATTCTTTTTCTCCATCGCACTTACATCAGCAAGTTTGAATGTATATGTAACCGTTGGAACAGCTAAGATTAGTAAAAGAATAATCGGAATAACTGTCCATATAATTTCTAGCTTGTGATTCCCTTCAACTTGCTCTGGAATATGATCTTCCTGGCCTTTCTTTTGGCGGAAACGCACAATTACATACAAGAAAATAATAGTAACTACTAGCACTACTCCTACCATGATTGCACTCGCCAGTAGAAGTAAATCATATTGCATTTTTGCTACTTCTCCTTGCGGAATTAAAGTAGATTGAAAGGCTTTACCGCATCCCCCTAACAGTAAAGCCAGCAGTGAAACGAACGAAAGCAGTCGCCACTGTTTCTTCATACAAACAACCCCCACTTTCCTTGTGAATTAGATTGTACTTTATAGTTAAGTAAAGTAAATCTCAACGTAAAGAAATCCAATTATGTCGTTGTCTTAGAAGAATGTAACTACAATCATTGATACAAATAAGATTGTTAAATAATTTAGGGAATAAACAAACATTTGCACGGACCATTTGATGTCATCTTTCTTACGGAAGCCATAAAATCCTAAAACGATCCATCCGATGTTAAGCAGTGTTGCAATTACCATAAATGTTATCCCTAGTCCACTCATATAAAATGGTAGTGGTAATAAACATACTGTCCAAATCATAATTTGGCGTTTCGTAATTTCAAATCCATGAACTACAGGAAGCATTGGAATTCCTGCATTTCGATATTCATCAACACGTTTCATCGCTAATGCAAGGAAATGTGGGATTTGCCAAATAAACATAATTAAAAATAACATCCAAGCAATTGGATGACCTAAAGATGGATCGATTGCTGCCCATCCAATTAAAGGTGGAACTGCTCCAGATATACTACCTACAACAGTATTTAGTGTATACTTTCTCTTTGTCCATAAAGTATATAGGACAACATATGTGAAAGCACCAATAAATCCCATTAAAACTGCCATTGGTGTTGTTAATAATAAGAATACAAATCCAAGAAGTAATATAACTAGTCCAAATGTAAGTGCAAATCCTGGTTTATACTTTCCAGTAACCGTTGGACGTGTCTTTGTTCTTTCCATTAACGGATCGATGTCTCTATCGATGTAGTTATTTAAACAACATACCCCCGCCATAATTAATCCTGAACCAACGATTGTAAAAAATAGCTTATCCAGATTGTCCATCACACTTAATCCATTAAAGTGTAATGCCAACCAAAATCCTGTAAATACAGTAAGTGTATTTGAGTTTACAATCCCCATTTTAACGAGTGCTGATAAATCTTGTAACCGAGTTGTTTCCGGTACACTTGTAACAGCGGACTCATCATGCAGCTCACTTGTTGCATGGTTCATCACTCTAACCCCCTCTTAAAACTTTCATCTTTCTTTTTGCGCCTATTTCAAATGAAATAATTCGCTTCTATATAGCAATATTATTACAGTAGAAACATTGTTAACCCATTCTACTACTAATCTACGCCCATACTCCAATATATTAAATCATATTTCCCGAACATTTTGTGAAGAAAACATGAACTTTTTGTGTCGAATATAAAAAACTTCATTCTGACTTGTCCTTATCATAACATGATGTTACCTTCTATAATAAACTATTTTGTCCTATTTAACACGTATTCTCCCCATTTCTTTTCAAAATAGCCTATTTTCCAACCAATTTTTTCCTTGTGAACCCTGTTTTTACACCTATTTTCTCTCCCTTTCCTTCCCCCTCCATTTCTTTGCTATTTTATTATTTTTTATATATCATAGGAACTAGCGCGTTTTATTCTATACATAATGGAATGAAAATATTTCGCAATAACTTCATAGCAGAAAGATGGTGAAAGAGATTGCAACGCTTTATTAAATGGTTAGCAGTCATTACAAGCCTTGATTTATTAATAGTTTTATTAGGAGGCGCTTTAGTTACAAAAACAGGTTCTGGTCAAGGTTGTGGTAAATCATGGCCACTTTGTAACGGTGAATTTGTTCCATCTAATTTATCAATGGAAACTATTATTGAACTTAGCCACCGATTAACATCCGGATCAGCTGGAATTCTTGTCACACTCCTTTGTATTTTGTCCTGGAAATATTATAAACATGTGCGTGAAACAAAAACGTTAGCAATTTTATCCTTCGTATTTTTAGTTGCACAAGCATTAATGGGAGCAGCAGCAGTTGTTTGGGGACAAATGCCAGCTGTACTTGCTATCCATTTCGGTATTTCCTTAATTTCATTTGCTTCTGTCATTTTATTAACGTGTCTTATCTTTGAAATTGACCAAAAATTTGATGCACGTTCACTTATTATGGACAAAAAAATGAAATTTCATATTTATGGTGTAACAATTTACAGTTATATCGTCGTCTACACAGGCGCTTTAGTACGTCACGAACGAGCTAGCTTAGCCTGTCCAGACTTTCCTTTATGTAGCAAAAACAGACCTATGCCAACTCAACTACATGAATGGGTTCAAATGGGCCATAGAGTTGCAGCGATGTTAATTTTCGCTTGGATACTATACGCGATGATTCTCGCTATCCGCCATTACAAACAGCAACCTGTAGTATATTGGGGATGGATCATTTCATTTATCCTTGTTACACTTCAAGCTGTAGTAGGAGTTTTAGTTGTATTTACAAACGCTAGTTTAGCAATGGCATTGTTACATTCTCTATTCATTTCTTGCTTGTTTGCCGTACTATGCTATTTAGTTATGTTAGGAACAAGAAGTAAAGTGAATGCAAAAGAAGCCGAATCAACTTCTAAACAAACAAAATAATTTAAAACTAAAATCCCTTGCCAATTCGGCAAGGGATTTTTTGCAATAAGAAAAGAGCTGTATTTACACAGCTCTTTTCTTATTTTAGTGATCTAATTCAATAAGTAAATCACCTGTTTGAATTGCATCACCATCGTTAACATATACTTTTTTCACTTTACCATTAAACGGCGCTTGAACTGTCGTTTCCATTTTCATCGCTTCTGTAATTGCCATAGAATCGCCTTTTTTCACTTCATCGCCTTCTTTTACAACTACTTTAATTACCGTTCCTGGCATCGTTGCACTAATATGATTTGGATTCTCACGGTTTCCTTTCACACGTTGTGCAACTGTTGCTTTTACACTCTCGTCTTTCACGATAATTTCACGTGGTTGACCGTTAAATTCCAAGTAAAGAACACGGTGTCCATCCGGCTGTGGTTCTCCAATTGATACAAGTTTAACCATCAATGTCTTACCCTGTTCAATTTCTACATCAATTTCTTCACCTAGTCTCATACCATAGAAGAACGTCGGTGTATCAAGTACAGATACATTTCCATAAAGCTCAGCAACTTTTTCATAGTCCATAAATACTTTTGGATATAAAGCATATGCAACTACATCAAAAATCGTTACTTCGCGTCCAATTTTATGGAATAATTCTTCTTTTAACGCTTCAAAGTCTACTGGCTCTAGTAATTCACCTGGTCTTACTGTTAATGGCTCTTTTCCTTTTAAAATAATCTTTTGTAATTCTTTCGGGAAACCACCGTACGGTTGACCTAAATCACCCGAGAACATTTCAACAACAGACCCTGGGAAGTCCATCGCATGCCCACGCTCTAAAACATCCTGTTCTGTCAGATGGTTTTGAACCATAAATAATGCCATATCACCAACAACTTTTGATGATGGCGTTACTTTTACAATATCTCCAAACATGTCATTCACACGGCGGTACATTACTTTCACTTCATCGAAACGATCTCCTAAACCAACCGCTTTCGCTTGTTGCTGAAGATTACTATACTGCCCACCCGGCATTTCATGCATATATACCTCTGTATGAGGCGCATTCATACCACTTTCAAACGGTGCATAGTATTTGCGTACATCTTCCCAATAATGAGATAGTTTTTCTAAAGAATCTATATTAACATCTGGTTGTCTTTCGTTTCCGCCTAACGCATAGTATAGCGTGTTGGCACTTGGTTGTGACGTTTGACCAGCCATAGAACTCACTGCTACATCGACGATATCAACACCTGCTTCAATTGCCTTCGTATACGTTAATATACCATTTCCACTCGTATCGTGCGTGTGCAGATGAATTGGAATCGACACTGTCTCTTTTAATGCAGAAACTAAATCATATGCTGCATTTGGTTTTAGTAAGCCCGCCATATCTTTAATACCTAAAATATGAGCTCCTGATGCTTCTAACTCTTTTGCTAAATTTTTATAGTAATTTAAATCATATTTACTACGCAGTGGATCATGAATATCTCCTGTGTAGCACATTGTTGCTTCTGCAATTTTACCAGTGTCTCGTACAGCATCAATTGCAACTCTCATGCCTTCCACCCAGTTTAAGCTATCAAAAATACGGAATACATCAATGCCAGCTTGAGCAGAACATTCCACAAATTTTTGGATTAAATTATCTGGATAGTTTTTGTATCCAACTGCGTTTGAAGAACGAAGTAACATTTGGAATAACACGTTCGGCATTTTTTCACGAAGATCTAGTAATCGTTCCCATGGATCTTCTTTTAAGAAACGATACGCAACATCAAACGTTGCACCGCCCCACATTTCCGCTGAGAATAGGTTCGGTAACATTCTCGCTGTTGGCTCCGCAATTTGATGTAAATCTTTTGTACGAATACGAGTTGCAAGTAATGACTGGTGTGCATCACGGAATGTTGTATCCGTTAAAAGTACACGTTTTTGATCCTGTACCCATTTTACTAATCCGTCTGCTCCACGCTCGTCCAAAATTTGTTTCGTTCCATTTTGAATTGGCTCTGAATGTTTTAAACATGGAATACGAGCATCTGGGAATATTGGTTTTTCTTTTTTCCCTACTCCTGGGAAACCATTTACTGTTACTGTGCCAATATAATTTAACATTTTTGTTCCACGGTCTTTACGTTTCGGGAACAAGAACAGTTCCGGTGACGCGTCAATAAACGACGTATCATATTCCCCTGATAAGAAGTTTTTATGTTTTACTACATTCTCTAAGAATGGAATATTTGTTTTAATACCACGAATACGGAATTCTTTTAAGTTACGTTCCATTTTTGCAGCAGCTTGCTCAAAAGTAAGTGCCCAAGTTGTAACTTTTACAAGTAAAGAATCGTAGTACGGTGTAATAACTGCACCTTGGAAGCTATTTCCTGTATCAAGACGCACACCAAAACCACCGCCTGATCGATACGCCATAATTTTTCCTGTATCCGGCATAAAATTATTTAGCGGATCTTCAGTTGTTACACGAGATTGAATTGCAAATCCATGCACAACTACTTCCTCTTGCTTCGGCACACCTACCATTTTGCTATGTAATGAATGTCCATCAGCTATTAAAATTTGTGATTGAACGATATCTACTCCTGTAATCATTTCTGTAATCGTATGTTCTACTTGAACACGTGGATTTACTTCAATAAAGTAAAACTCATCATCTTTTACAAGGAATTCTACTGTTCCTGCATTTAAATAGTTTACATTTTTCGTTAACTTCACAGCAGCATCACAAATACACTGACGCAAATCATCTGAAAGTGATACACTCGGTGCTATTTCTACAACTTTTTGATGACGACGTTGTACAGAACAGTCACGCTCGTATAAATGAACAACATTACCTTCTTCATCTGCTAAAATTTGTACTTCTATATGTTTAGGTTTTTCAACGAATTTTTCGACGTAAACTTCATCATTACCAAAGGCTGCTTTCGCTTCTGATTTCGCTCGATTATATGATTCTCCTAATTCCTCACTAGTACGCACAATACGCATACCACGACCGCCACCACCAAGGGACGCTTTAATAATAATCGGGTAATCATACTTTTCAGCAAATTTTTCGACTTCTTCTAATGAATCTACTGGACCATCACTACCAGGTATAACTGGAATTTGTGCTAGCTGCGCTTGTGTTCTTGCTTTCACTTTATCTCCAAACATATCTAAATGCTTACTTTTTGGACCGATAAAGATAATTCCTTCTTCTTCGCAACGTTTCGCGAATTGAATATTTTCTGACAAGAAACCATATCCAGGGTGGATTGCATCTACATGATTACTTTTTGCAATCTCAATAATGCCTTCAATATCTAGATAAGCATCAATTGGTTTTTTTCCTTCCCCAACTAAATAGGACTCATCGGCTTTATAGCGATGATAAGAACCACTATCCTCTTTAGAATAGATTGCAACTGTTTTTAATCCTAGTTCCGAACAAGCTCGAAACACACGAATTGCAATCTCTCCACGGTTAGCTACCAATACTTTTTGAATACGTTGCAGCTTTGTCATGATTTTCCCCCTCTACTTTCCTACCACTCTAGAGATAAAATATATACACACCTTAAAAAGCGTGAAGTTCTTCACTTTCCACATTATATTATACTTAGAAAGCTTCACTTTATTTTTATCCATCATACCTTATTTTTTAACAAATGATAAGTTTTCTGTACAATTTGTTTCACAAAAATAGTATAGCATACCTCCTCCTTTTCTAACAACTTAATTGTATATCACATTAAATTTAATGTGATATATTTTTTAACTGAAAGATATATTAATACATCACATTTAAAACTACTTAAAAATAAAAAACACATCATGCTCTAAGCACAATGTGTTTTTATTTTACAACTACAAGATGTGGTCCATTTTGTTCTCTTTCTTTCATTACACCATTCTGTTGTTTCTCTTGTCGTTTCACGTGACTAGCAATATTGAGTAGTATTCCCATTGCAAGTAGATTAGCTATTAAGGAACTCCCGCCATAACTAATAAACGGTAAAGGTACTCCCGTAAGCGGTATTAATCCAGACATACCACCAACATTAACAAAAGTTTGTACTCCTATTAAACTTGCAATTCCGATTGCAATTAAACTTCCAAAAGGATCGTTACATTTTTGAGCAATCCTGAATGAACGAATAATAATAAGTAGCAAGCAAATTAAAATAATAGCTACACCAATAAAACCTAATTCTTCAGATATAATAGCCATAATAAAATCTGTTTGCGGTTCTGGTAAATATCCATATTTTTGCACACTATTTCCTAATCCTCTACCATTAAGCCCTCCTGAAGCAATTCCAATAAAAGAATTTACTAATTGGAATCCATCATTTTGAGGATCATTGAATGGATCAAGGAAAACTGAAAAACGTGCCTTTTGGTATCCACTTAATTTATAATTAGCCAAAAAATATAGAGCTGGAATCCATACTATAGAAGTTAAAACAATTCGTTTAATCCATAAATTAATCCGTACTCCTGAACAAAGAAACATAATCCCTACTGTTGCTGCAATTAACAAATCGGTACCTAAATCATTTTGCTTTAAAATTAAAAACATTGCCATTCCAACAAAACCAAGTGTAAGTCCCGACCCTTTAAAAACAGGTGTATTTGTCTCTTGTCTCCTTGCAAAAAAGCGAGCTAATATAATAATAATCGATAGTTTAACAAATTCAGCGGGCTGTATACCTAATATCCAACCTTTTGCACCATTTATTTCCTTACCAAAAATCAAGGCTGCTGCTAGTAAAGCAATACTCCCTAGCCCCATCGCCGATAAAATTATTCGTTTCCTCCAAAACTTATAAGGTAACGAAGCTACAATCACTAACAATACCGTTCCGATAGCTAAAGTTATTAATTGTTTTTTAAAAAAGTAATTTGCCGGCCAGTTATGCCTCGAAATCGCAACAATGGAACTAGAACTATATACCATTATTACTCCCAGTACACATAAGATAACAAGAGGAAGTAATAATGAATAATCCATTGATTTCCATACTTTTTTCATTTCATTTCCTCTTTCTGTTTCAATTTAATTATTGTTGTATTCCATATGTACATTGATTCTTCCTGCTTTATTATACAAATAAAAAGCTCAAACTAATTTAGTTTGAGCCCCCTTATTTGAACCCGTTATTGTTGTTTGTTTGTAAACGCTTCATGAAGTGCAGATAACTCACGTTCGAGCTCACCTAACATTGCTTTCCCTTGTTCTTCTGCAATAAGACCAAGGCGAACTGCAAAATCGACCTCGCGGGATAGTCCAAACATTTGTGTGTCTAACACTTCTTCATATAATGGACATTGCGGCATTGTAAGATGGTCCATTTGCACCTTAATAAGTCTTAAAATCTTCTCTGCATCCGCTTGTAGAAGGGCTAGTGCCTTTTCCTGATGATTTGCTACTGTCTCAGACGCCAAATTGATTCCCTCCGTTTCCGTCCTACTCTCCTATATCCTATCTATTAATATTAGCGATAGTTTTAATAAATTGCAATAGAAACATTTTTTGTGACAACAGTGTCTAATACTATTATACTGAAAAGTGGGAGTATAACACAAATGGGGGAACAACAATGAGCGAAATTTTATTTATTAACGGAAAAGTACGTTTTCCAATTACTATTGATCCAACTGTTTGGATCTTTGATGATCGAAAAGTAGATTTGACAACTTACTTTGATGAAACTAGAGAAAACACGTCTGAACTAGAAACTTATTTAAAAAACACTTCAGAACATTGGGATCGCGAAATCCGTGATGGTGCCGCTTTTCCCCCAATACAGCAAAGTGTGAAGAAATATAAAAAAGAACAGCTGATTACTGGAACATTTGGTATACCACTTCATCCATTCCTTGCTAACGCTGAAATTTTAGAGGACGCTACGCAAGTTGAAATTGAAACAGTAGAACAAACATTAATACTTCCATTAGAAACTGTCGAAAATGCTATTCTTGGTTTTTCAAAAGAAGGGAAGCCATTAAAAGAGGATGGACCTGTTCATCTATATTACAATGATGGATCTAATAGACAAAATCCAATCCGTAACATCCGTAAATTTACAATTATTTAAAGAAAAGGAGTGAGCTTAAGCTCACTCCTTTTTACAATAAATCTGCTGCTAGTTGAGCTAAATTAGATCGCTCCCCTTTAACAAACTTCACATGACCACTAATACGCTGTTCTTTAAACTTCTCTACAACATACGTTAAGCCATTATTATATTCATCTAAATATGGGTGATCAATTTGCTGAGGATCTCCCATCAATACAATCTTACTCTTTTCCCCTACCCTAGTTAATATCGTTTTCACTTCATGCTTTGTTAAATTTTGTGCTTCGTCAATGATAATGAACTGATCTGGAATACTTCTCCCGCGTATATAAGTAAGGGCTTCTACTTCAATCGAACCCATTCCAGCTAAAATAGCATCTAACTCTCCTGGCTTTTTCGTATTAAATAAATACTCTAGGTTATCAAAAATTGGCTGCATCCATGGTCTTAACTTTTCTTCTTTTTCTCCTGGTAAATAACCGATATCTTTTCCGACTGGAACAATTGGTCTTGCCACAAGTAATTTTTTATATAATCCTAAGTCTTCTGTTTGCATAAGTCCCGAAGCTAACGCAAGTAACGTTTTTCCTGTGCCGGCTTTCCCCGTTAACGTTACAAGCGGAATATCTTCACGAAGCAACAATTCTAATCCCATAATTTGCTGCACGTTTCGTGGTCGTATCCCCCACACTTGTTCATTGTGAAAAATAAGTTTCTTTACCTTTTTACCTAAGTGATCCACAATGCCAAGCGCAGAACTAGAGCCTCCCAATGCATCTTTCATTACTACAAATTGATTTGGGTAAAAAGGATGATTCGCAATTTCAGATAGAGGCAATTCACCTTTCTCATAAAAATAATCCAATTGTTCTTTTGATATATATCCTTCTAAAAAGCCAGAATATATATTTTCTACTTCAATTACGCGATCACTTAAATAATCTTCAGCCTTCAAACCAATTGCATCAGCTTTTACCCTTACGAGTACATCTTTACTTACTAAAATAACAGACTTCCCGTCCTCTTTTTCCTGTTCTTCTAAAGATAGATTTTTTGCTACAGCTAAAATTCGATTATCATTTGTTTTTTCTACAAAAATATCTTGTAGTTGCACAAATGAACGATGGTTCAATTCAATACGAAATGTTCCGCCGTTTTCTAGCGGGATACTTTCATGCAGCTTTCCTATTTCACGAAATTTATCTATTAACTTAGATACATAACGAGCGTTTCGTCCTACTTCATCCATATAACGTTTTTTCGAATCAACCTCTTCTAATACAACTGCTGGAATCACTACTTCATTGGTTTCAAATGAAAAAATAGATAAAGGATCCTGCAAAAGTACATTCGTATCTAACACATAAATTTTATCCAACCTGTTACCCCCTGACTCCACTTTTAAATTTGTAGAACAAGGGTTTCATCCATAAAATATGGACGAACCATTGTTATAATTATATGTACCGTGTAAACGAGGTAGAATCGAAAATCATAGTCATTAAACCTTTTATTTATTCTTTATTCATTTCTATTCAATATATTACTTTTTATTATAATTATTAACGTTAAATCACAATAACCGATTACAAAAGTGAATAAACGAATTTCCTATTTAGCATCTTTATAATTCTCTTATCCCTACTAACACTTCATTATCCAGCTTTTTCGCTGCCCGAAGATCATATGTTTTTTCATATGTTGGTTCAATTGCAAGTTTCGCTCCATAAAACATAACATCACGCACTTCTTGCACATTTACTTCTATTACAGTTAATTTTAGAGAAATACCTTCCATTCTATCTGTCAAAATTTCACTTGCACCACTTATAGAAAATACGGATTCATTCGCCATTATAGTCAATACCACACCTGTATTATGACGTATATTTTCCACAATACGTGAACGTTGATCTACTGCAAATCGAATACTAGTTTTACTCACTGCATACACCCAAGAAATAGCACTTACGTTAGGAACTTGTTTTTCGAAATCTGTCGTTGCTATCATAACAATACACTCTTTACGCAACGTTTGTACTAAATCCTCTGTTAAGGTAGGCTCTACTACATTCGCCATATTTTCACCTCCAAACATACTTGGTATATCCTTATCATAACTTATTTTTTGAATTGCGAAAATATTATTTTTTCCCGCTATTATTCAAAAACATTATACTTCCATGATATACTTATACTGATAGAATTCGTATTGAGGTGACGAAATGAGAGTCAAATGTATGATTTGTGATAAAAAAGATATGTTAGATGATGAAAATCCTATGGCAAAAAAACTGCGTAATCGCCCTATTCATACATATATGTGCATGGAATGTTCGGAACGAATTGCAGAGCGTACAATGGAACGTCATGCAAGTGGTAATTTCCGATTATATCGTGATAAAAAAATCGAAGATGATTGGTAAAATGTAAATAAGTCCTTACTCATATAGATAAGGACTTATTTATATTTTTCTGGTTCACGATTCATCTGATCCAAAAAACAATCAATGGCTTCTAACGGAAACCTTGCAGATTTCCGTTCTCCATTTATTTCATATGTAATTAAATACATTTCCTCGTTCTTTTCGACTTCCACATTTCTTAATTTATGTTCTTCATATATCATATTTTGAAATAACAAATATGTTTCTTTTGCAGCACTATCATTTGGACGTGCTTCCGCAACTGTTTTAATTGTTAACCAATTATATAGTGCATCTTGTACTGAACGCATGAAAACTCCCCTTCCTCAGCCTGCTTTTTGTTGTTTCGCTTGACGCAAACGCAATCTATAAATTCCAAGTACAATTGCCGCTACAACTAGTCCTTCTCCAACAGGTAAAAACACAGCAAAAAAGGTTAATACTGTACATCCAATTGCTAATGATATGTATATCACAATATTTTTTAGTACAGACAACTTTCTAGCAAATCCTAAATTATAAACGAGACCACTTAATATAATAATCGTCCCATAAAGTAACCACATTCCTAACTCTGGATTTTCATCTACCTTACACAATTTTGCAAAAAAAGACATCCTTTCTAACACACTCTTCCCCCCTAGCAGTAAAATGCAATTTTCTTTATATACTTAATACAAGAGTAACTCGCAAAAAAAATACTGTCCACAAAAATGAGTAAATATTCTAAAAAAATAAACAAAATAAAAAAACAACGACCTTTATAAAGGTCGTTGTTTTTTTATTTTTACGCTTCAACAGATTTCTTTTTCTTAGCAGCTCTTTCGCGCTCACTCTTATCAAGAATCTTTTTACGTAGACGAATTGATTCTGGAGTTACTTCACAGAACTCGTCATCGTTTAAGTACTCTAATGATTCTTCTAAAGTCATTAGGCGTGGTTTCTTCATTGTTGAAGTTTGATCTTTCGTCGCAGAACGAATGTTAGTTTGTTGTTTCATTTTCACAACGTTAACTGTTAAGTCGTTCTCACGAGTGTGTTCTCCTACAATCATACCAGCATATACTTCTGTACCTGGTTCAACGAAGATTACACCACGGTCTTCAACTTGCATAATACCGTATTGTGATGCTTTTCCTGTTTCAAGTGAAACTAGAACACCTTGACGACGTCCACCAACTTGTCCAGCGTGTACTGGTTGGTAGCAATCGAATGTATGGTTTAAAATACCGTAACCACGAGTTAATGTTAAGAATTCTGTTGTGTAACCAATTAAACCACGTGCTGGAACCATGAAAGTAAGGCGAACTTGACCGTTTCCGTTATTCACCATATCTAACATTTCACCTTTACGTGCACCCATAGATTCCATAATAGAACCAGTGTATTCTTCAGGTACATCGATTTGTACACGCTCTACAGGCTCACATCTTACGCCATCAACTTCTTTAATGATTACTTCTGGCTTAGATACTTGTAATTCATAACCTTCACGACGCATGTTTTCAATTAAGATAGATAAATGTAGTTCCCCACGTCCAGATACGATCCACGCATCAGGAGAATCTGTATTATCTACACGTAAACTTACATCTGTTTCTAATTGTGAACGAAGACGCTCTTCAATTTTACGAGATGTAATGTATTTACCTTCACGACCTGCAAATGGGCTATTATTTACAAGGAACGTCATTTGTAGTGTTGGCTCATCAATACGTAATAATGGTAACGCATCTTGATGTTCAACTGGACATACTGTTTCACCTACGTTAATGTCTTCCATACCAGAAACGGCTACTAAGTCCCCTGCTTTTGCTTCTTCAATTTCTTGTCGTTTTAATCCCATGTAACCGAATAATTTCGTTACGCGGAATTGCTTCACGCTTCCGTCTACTTTCATTAAAGCAACTTGTTGTCCAACCTTCATTGTACCGCGGAATACGCGACCAACTCCAATACGTCCAACGTAGTCGTTGTAATCAAGAAGTGCTACTTGGAATTGAAGTGGCTCTTCGCTGTTATCAATTGGTGCTGGAATATGTTCGATAATTGTATCAAATAATGATTTCATATTCTCTTCTTGATTTGCTGGGTTTGAATCTAAGCTTGCTGTTCCGTTCATTGCTGATGCAAATACAACTGGGAACTCTAATTGATCTTCGTTTGCACCAAGCTCAATGAATAAGTCGATTACTTCATCAACTACTTCATCTGGACGAGCGAAGTCACGGTCAATTTTGTTTACAACTACGATTGGAGTTAAGTTTTGCTCAAGAGCTTTCTTTAAAACAAATCGTGTTTGTGGCATACAACCTTCATATGCATCAACAACAAGTAAAACACCATCAACCATTTTCATGATACGTTCTACTTCTCCACCGAAGTCAGCGTGACCAGGTGTATCTAAAATGTTAATTCTTTTATCTTCATAGTGAATCGCTGTATTTTTCGCTAAAATTGTAATACCGCGTTCTCTTTCTAGATCATTTGAATCCATTGCGCGTTCTTCAACGTGTTCGTTCGCACGGAAAGTCCCCGCTTGACGTAATAACTGGTCAACAAGTGTTGTTTTACCATGGTCAACGTGGGCAATAATTGCTATATTACGTAAATCTTGTCGTTTTTTCAACATGTCCAACTCCTAATGTCTTTTTAATCCTTCTCTATTATAAGAGCGAAGGGGATACAATAGCAATTAAAATAAAAGCAAGAATGAAAATATAGTTGTATTCTTACTTTTGTGAAAGTAAAATGAGATTGGAGGGTGAAGAAATGGAACACATTCAATATCGCTTTTTATTAACTGCAATTATCGGTGTTATTTTCTTAATCGGTATCGGCATTATGATTGCTGAAAATAGTCCAATCGGTATTATTATTTGCATTATCGGCACATTTGTTACAGTTGGATACGGTTTTGTAACAAAAAGAAAAATGCGCAAATCACAATAACGCTAAAAAGTAAGAAGCTTATACACAGCCTCTTACTTTTTTTGTTGCTCTCATATAAACGATAACACTTCTTCATACACTCCTGGTTTTGCAACTAACACACTGCTCTTCTCTATGATAGAAAGTGGCGCTCCAGAGAATGTCGTCACCTTACCTCCAACTTCTTCTACAATTATCTGTCCTCCGCCAAAATCCCATGGTGATAATCTCGGCGTTATATATGCATCTATTCTTCCTGTTGCAACGTATACCATCTCTAACGCTGCACAGCCATATGATCTTGTGCCCCTTGCTTTCTTAACAAGTGCCATCATACTTTCCATATTAAGCAATGGATTATCTGTAAGCCATATCGCATTTAAAGCTACAATACCTTCCTCTACAGTTCCTTTTTTCAATGGAGGAATTGATATATCATTACAAAAAGCTCCAGATCCCTTGACTGCATGATATAGTTCATCATGCACTGGATCATATATAAGTCCAATCTTTCCGATACCGTTCTCATAAATCCCAATTGAAATCGCAAAATTTCTTTTTTGATGAACAAAGTTCATCGTGCCGTCAATTGGATCAATTAACCAAACAACCCCGTCAGAAGACGTTATCTCGTCTCCATAACCCTCTTCTCCTAAAATACTATGATTCGGGAATGTTTCTTTAATTTTCCCAATTAAAAACTGTTCTATCTCTCGGTCCATATTTGTAACTAAGTCAGCTGCATTTGATTTTGTTTCTATAATAAGTGCTTTTTTCATTGATGCCATTAAATGCTCTCCTGCATCCCGAATCCACCGTTTGGCGTGTGCATCAATGTCTTTCCATACTTCTTGCATGTTTAAACACTCCGATCTATACTGTTCACAGAAAAAACGAACCCTTTATAAGGTTCGCACCAACTAATTTTTTATACATATACTATTATTACGCTTCTAAACGAATCATTTCAAGTCTTAACACTTCTAACTTTTGTACACACTCTTCTTTTTTCTGTTTATCATCTTCCATCATCGCATCATATAAAGTTGCTAATTCATAATCTAGCTCCAAACGTAGCACCGGTATTCTCTTTTCAGCATCTGTTCTCTTTAACGCATTAATCACCTGTCTCATATTATTTGCCTCCTCCCAATATTCGTCTGCCCTCGGACTAGAATTAATTCAATTTTCTGATTTTTCGTTTTATACTATACTATGTTGGATAAATCATCTATGCAACAAAATTATATTTTTTTATTTAAATTTTTTTGTGCTGTTTTTTTTATGAATAGTACAAGCTATGCTAAAATAAAAGCAAAATAGGAGTTGGAGGAACAATCATGACAATACAAACATTCAAGTCAACTGATTTTGATGTCTTTACAGTTGATGGTCTCGAAGAACGAATGAGTGCAATTAAAACGAACATTCATCCTAAGCTAGAAGCTTTAGGGGAACAATTTGCAGAATACTTATCCAAACAAACTGATGAGAACTTTTTTTATCATGTTGCAAAACACGCACGCCGCAAAGTCAATCCACCAAACGATACTTGGGTTGCTTTTTCAACAAATAAACGAGGATATAAAATGCTACCGCATTTCCAAATCGGCTTATGGGGTACTCATGCCTTCATATACTTTGGTTTAATCTATGAGTGTCCACAAAAAGTTGAGACGGCTCATGCCTTCTTAGAACATTTAAATGATTTAAAAACAAATATTCCAAATGACTTCGTTTGGTCCATTGACCATACTAAACCAAGTGTGAAATTACATAAAACACTTGAAACCGAAGACTTACAAAAGATGATTGAACGACTAGCTACTGTAAAAAAAGCAGAATTATTAGTTGGTATTCATATATCACCAGAGGAGTTTTCAGCAATGACCAACGAACAATTCCTTGCTAAGATTGAATCTACGATGCAATCACTCCTTCCTTTATATGCACTTTGTAATCGATAGTAGAAAACGGACAATTTATATTGTCCGTTTTTAGTTGTTATCACATTATATCACTTCAGTTTTTATTTTTCAAAATATTTTTTACATTTTTACAAGCTTTTGTTCTTCGACTTCTTTTGCCCTTTGAATAGCACGATATATAGAGTATCCACTTACTTCTTGAAATTCTTTATCAATTTTCTTTTCTTCTGCTTTCGATGGAACAATCTCTTTAAAACGACGATATAAACCCATTAATTCTTCTCTTACAATCCCTTTTTCATAAGCTTTCTCAATCGCTTCATAAAACTTAACAATTGTAACCATTTCCTCATTTGACCAATCATAATCTAACGGATATTGATATTCCATTTCGCACCTCATTTATCATTTCTTCTTGTTTCATTATGCTATCTTAAAGAGAATATTTTATTCTTCATTATAGCCACTCTGCATTATACACTATTTATTCATTTTAATGGAATTGTCTTCCTCTATTCATTAGTTGAGGCTAACTATTAAACATACTCACCTTAAAAACATTTTTTTCTATACATCTATAATTATTGGTGATATAATGCTTTTGTTTTATAGAAAATAAAGTGAAGCTACCATCTCAAAAACGATTTTTTGAATGGCAGAAAAACAAGCCTTATTCTAAAAAAGACTAAACTTTTTTAGAGCAGGATTATATAAAACAAATTACACTAAATATTATGAAGAAGAAGGGGTGTATAGATTGTCCCAATACGAAACACCATTGTTTACCGCTTTAGTTGAGCACAGTAAGCGAAATCCAATTCAATTCCATATTCCTGGTCATAAAAAAGGACAGGGCATGGATCCTACATTTCGCGAATTTATTGGGCATAATGCATTAGCAATTGATTTAATTAATATTGCGCCACTCGATGATTTACATCATCCAAAAGGTATGATTAAAGAAGCACAGGATTTAGCAGCCGCTGCATTCGGTGCAGATCATACTTTCTTTTCTATTCAAGGTACAAGTGGCGCTATTATGACAATGGTGATGAGCGTTTGCGGTCCTGGTGACAAAATCCTAGTACCACGAAACGTGCATAAATCAGTAATGTCAGCTATTATTTTCTCAGGTGCAAAACCAATTTTCATGCATCCTGAAATCGATCCGAAGCTCGGTATTTCTCATGGAATCACAATTCAATCTGTCAAAAAAGCACTTGAAGAGCACTCAGATGCAAAGGGCTTACTTGTTATTAACCCAACGTACTTTGGGTTTGCTGCAGACTTAGAACAGATTGTACAATTAGCACATTCTTATGACATCCCTGTACTAGTTGACGAGGCTCATGGTGTTCATATTCATTTTCACGATGAATTGCCGATGTCAGCGATGCAAGCTGGGGCAGATATGGCAGCAACAAGTGTTCACAAATTAGGAGGCTCTTTAACTCAAAGTTCTATTCTTAATGTGAAAGAAGGCTTGGTGAATGTAAAACATGTCCAATCTATTATTAGCATGCTTACGACTACATCAACTTCTTACATCTTGTTAGCATCCCTTGATGTTGCGAGAAAACGTCTTGCTACAGAAGGAACAGCACTCATAGAACAAACAATACAATTAGCTGAACATGTTCGTGATGCTATAAATTCTATTGAGCATCTTTACTGTCCTGGAAAAGAAATGTTAGGTACAGATGCTACCTTTAACTATGATCCTACAAAGATAATTGTATCTGTAAAAGATTTAGGTATTACCGGCCACCAAGCTGAAGTATGGCTTAGAGAGCAATATAACATTGAAGTAGAACTCTCAGATCTATACAACATACTATGTCTTATCACTTTGGGAGATACAGAAAGTGATACAAATACACTTATTGCAGCATTACAAGATTTAGCAGCAACATTTAGAAATAGGGCAGATAAAGGTGTTCAAGTACAAGTAGAGATTCCAGAAATTCCAGTGCTAGCACTTTCTCCCCGAGATGCTTTTTATTCGGAAACAGAAGTCATTCCATTTGAAAATGCAGCGGGGCGTATTATAGCTGATTTTGTTATGGTTTATCCGCCAGGGATTCCAATCTTTACTCCGGGGGAAATTATTACACAAGAAAACTTAGAGTATATTCGTAAAAACTTAGAAGCAGGTTTACCTGTACAAGGTCCTGAAGATATGACATTACAAACATTACGTGTTATTAAAGAGTACAAGCCTATCAGTTGATAGGCTTTTTTTTCACCTTTTCTCCTTTTCTTCATACGATACTAAAGAATGTAACGTATAGGTGGGGATACTATTATGATTGTAATAGGCCGTTCTATTGTACATCCTTATATTACAAATGAATATGAGCCATTTGCAGCAGAGAAACAACAAATTTTATCAATAATGGCAGGAAATCAAGAAGTCTATTCCTTCCGAACAGCTAATGAACTCAGCTTTGATCTCAATTTACGAGTTAATATTATTATCTCTTCACTAGAGCTTTTTCAAAGTGGTTTTCAGTTTCGTACATTTCAACAATCCTTTTGCAACCCCCAGTATTGGAAAAGAACATCCCTTGGAGGATTCGAGCTTCTTCCAAACATACCACCTTCTATTGCCATACAAGATATTTTCAAAAACGGAAAACTATATGGAACTGAATGCGCAACCGCTATGATCATTATTTTTTATAAAGCTTTACTATCATTGTATGAGGAAGAAACTTTCAATCGTCTATTTGCAAACCTTTTACTTTACACATGGGACTACGATCAAGATCTAAGACTCATAACAAAAAACGGTGGCGATCTTGTTCCAGGTGACCTCGTTTACTTTAAAAACCCACAAGTGAATCCAGCTACGATTGAGTGGCAAGGAGAAAACACAATCTATTTAGGAAATTTCTTTTTTTACGGACATGGCGTAGGTGTAAAAACAAAAGAAGAAATTATTTATTCATTAAATGAACGACGAGTTCCTTACGCTTTTATTTCAGCTTTCTTGACCGATACTATTACCCGTATCGATAGTCGTATAATGAGCCAATACGCTTCTTCTAGTACACCACAGACCTCCATAAGCTTTATTCCGATTAGGGATGATGCAATCGTTGCAACAGTTGGTCATACAACTACAATTTATTAAAAAAGCGCCTACACATGTAGGCGCTTTTTCTTATTATTAAGCTTTTGTATGTTCTTTATGGTCACATTCGCAATGAGATCCACATTTCCCGTATAGTACTGTTGATTTTTCATCTTCAAAATGTCCAATTGTTCCTTCACATACTTGGCATACGATTGTTCCCATTTTCATTTCCCCCTGAGTTTTAATAGTAATCTATTTATTTATCATTAAGCTTTCGCATTATCTTTTCTAGCACAGTCACAATTTGTTCCACATTTTCCGTAAAGTACTGTCGTTTTCTCATCTTCAAAATGTCCGATTGTTCCTTCACATACTTGGCATACGATTGTTCCCATTTTCATTTCCCCCTAAGTTTATGGTCCTAAAAACTTTTAGCTGTCCATTTCCTATCAATTATTGGGCTTTTGTATGCTCTGTGTGATCACATCCGCAAGATCCACATTTCCCGTAAAGTACTGTTACTTTCTCATCTTCGAAGTGTGCAATTGTACCTTCACAATCTTGACATACGATTGTTCCCATTTTTCATTTCCCCCTAAGTTTATAATCCCAAAAACTTTTTGTAACCGCTTAACTTTCTGTCTTTATTTTAATATGTTATACTTTTTACGTCAATAGGTTTTTAGTATAACACATTAAATATTTTAAATTTAAATTAGTATGCAATATTCAAATGAAAAAACAGCCATATTTATAAGTACGACTGTTTCACATTAATTATTCTTCATATTCCGCATGTAAAGAAGTTGACGGAACTAGAAATTTGAAAAACTGAGCTAACTCCTTTGCTTCCTCTTCTGATCCTAATTTAAAAATCTCCTGTATATATTGAACATTCTCTACATCATCTCGTCCGAGTAAAGTAGACCTTCCTGTTTGCATACAAACAATGAGCGGCTTTCCAAAAAACATATTTGTATAAATAACACCAAAATCATAACGTGTATCATGTGTCATAAACCCTAAAAATCGTACCTTCACACTTTCATGCTCATCATACAATTTTTCAAACATTGGTTTCCACCTTTCTATATCACGTTTCATTACTAGTATATTAAACAAAACATGTAATACTCCTTTTAATTGTCAAAAAATTCAGTAGGATGTAGAATGATAGTATTCTACTAAGTTAGGGGGAACTTATATGCAACACGCCTTTATTACGCTTGTACCTAAATCCAACCAACAATCAGTTTCAATAGATGATATAAAACAACTTTTTCATTATTATAAAACAGTTACTTCTAAAACTGGTGCCCAAATTAATTACACGTATACAAATACCGCTTTTCCTTATGAAATTTTAGATACATCTACAACAACATTAAAACTTCAATCCAATCACGACCGCTATGACTCAATTTATATTGGTGTTGGTATAGAAAATGAACAATCTTTCATCCAAGTTTCTTTACCACCTAATGCAACATTTGGTGACAAAGGGAAAGCAAATGAATTTTGCCGTTTTTTAGCGAAGAAATTAGAAGGAGAGTTACAATTATTTAATGGAAGAACAATGTATTTTTATAAACGCTAATTTAAAAAATAGATAATATGATTAAAAATAGTATACAATTTGAACATGTAAGAAATAAAGCTTGCTTTCTCACGTGCAATACAAAATATGCTATTACATAGGCTAGATATAGGAATACGAAAAAAAGAATAACTTTATAATGAAACTTATCACCATTCGATAATGTTAATACAGTGGAAAAGCCACTCCATAGTAGTAAATGATAAAATATAACATGTAATATTTTCATGGAACCTTCTCCTTTGACATGCTCTATTTTATTAATATATGGGGTTAAGTTTGAATCAATTACATATTATAGGATGATATACATTACCTTTGAAGTAAGTTACGCCTGAATCATTTGTTAAAGTATTATATATTCATTCGACAAGTACGTTTAAAGACCTTGCAGGTCATTTGATGAAAATAAAAATAGCCCCTCTCTTACAATAAGAGAGGGGCTATTTACATTACTTAATTATTTTACAATGTGAATTGGCATTCCAAGAGCAACTTCAGCTGCTTCCATTGTGATTTCACCTAATGTTGGGTGAGCATGGATTGTTTGAGCGATATCTTCAGCTGTCATTCCAGCTTCGATAGCTAAACCAATCTCAGAGATAATATCAGAAGCACCTGCACCTGCAACTTGAGCACCTACAAGAAGACCATCTTCTTTACGTGTTACAAGTTGTAGGAAACCGTCAGTGCTGTTTAATGATAATGCACGACCGTTAGCAGCGAATGGGAACTTAGATACAGTTACAGTCATTCCAGCTTCTTCAGCTTGTTTTTTAGTGTAACCAACAGATGCTAATTCTGGATCAGTGAAGCATACTGCAGGAATTCCGATGTAATCGATAGCTGATGCATGGCCACTAATTGCTTCTACAGCTACTTTACCTTCGTAAGAAGCTTTGTGAGCTAATGGTGGTCCAGGAACGATATCACCGATTGCATAGATGTTTGGTACATTTGTACGACATTGCTCATCGATTTCGATGATGCCGCGGTCAGTCATTTTAACTCCAACTTGCTCAAGACCGATTTCTTGAGTGTTTGGACGACGACCTACAGTTACTAATACGTAATCTGCTTCTACAGTTTGGATTTCACCGTTAACTTCAAAGCTAACTTTTACGCCAGTTTCTGTTTCTTCAACGCCTTTAGCCATAGCTTTTGTATGGATATTTACGTTACCTTTTTTCTGTAGAGCACGTTTAACAACAGAGCTCATAGCTTTTTCGAAACCAGCTAAGATTTCGTCGCCAGCTTCTACTACAGTAACTTCTGTACCGAAGTTAGCATATGCAGTACCTAATTCCATACCGATGTAACCGCCGCCGATTACAACAAGTTTTTTAGGAATTTCAGGTAAGCTTAAAGCACCTGTAGAGTTGATAACACGTTTAGAGTATTTGAATCCTGGAATTTCGATTGGTGTAGAACCAGTTGCAAGAACAGCATTTTTAAACGTATAAGTTTGAGCTGCATCTTCAGTCATAACGCGTAATGTATTAGCATCTACGAAGTAAGCTTCACCGCGAATGATTTCAACTTTGTTACCTTTAAGAAGGCCTTCAACACCGCCAGTTAATTTCTTAACTACGCCGTTTTTCCATTCTTGAACTTTTGTAAAGTCAACTTTTACGTTTTCTGCAGTAATACCCATGTCATCAGAATGCATTGCATTCTCATAACGATGACCTGCATTGATTAACGCTTTTGAAGGAATACATCCAACGTTTAAGCATACGCCACCAAGGTTAGCTTTTTCAATGATTGCTACCTTTTGACCTAATTGTGCTGCACGAATTGCCGCAACGTATCCACCAGGACCTGCACCAACAACGACTGTATCTAATTCAATTGGGAAATCTCCTACTACCATTGTTATTACGCCTCCATTACTAATAATTGTGGGTCATTCAATAGACGTTTAATTTGGTTTAACGCTTTTTGAGCAGTTGCACCGTCAATTAAACGATGGTCAAAGCTTAGAGATAATGCTAATACTGGAGCTGCAACAATCTCACCGTTTTTCACAACTGGTTTTTCAGCGATACGGCCGATACCAAGGATTGCTACTTCTGGGTGGTTGATAACTGGAGTGAACCATTGTCCACCTGCAGAACCAATGTTTGTAATTGTGCAAGAAGCACCTTTCATTTCAGCTGGAGCTAGACGACCTTCACGTGCTTTACCAGCAAGATCATTGATCTCGTTAGAAATTGTGAAGATAGACTTACGATCTGTATCTTTAACAACTGGTACTAATAGACCTTTGTCTGTATCAGCTGCGATACCGATGTTGAAGTAATGTTTATGAACTACTTCTTGAGATGCATCATCTAAAGAAGTGTTTAACATTGGGTATTCACGTAATGCAGATGTTAAAGCTTTAACAACGTACGGAAGGTAAGTTAATTTAATACCTTTGTCAGCTGCTACTGCTTTGAACTTCTTACGGTGAGCAACAAGTTCTGTTACATCTACTTCGTCCATTAATGTTACGTGAGGAGCTGTGTGTTTAGAGTTAACCATTGCTTTCGCAATCGCTTTACGGATACCACTCATTTTCTCACGAGTTTCTGGATATTCACCAGCTGGGATTGGTTGTGCTTTTGGTGCTTCTTCTTTCGCTGCTGCTGGAGTAGCTTCTACTGCTGCTGGAGCCTCAGTTGCTGCTACAGTTTGTCCACCATTTGCAAATGCATCGATGTCAGCTTTTACGATACGGCCATTCTTACCAGTACCAGATACTTTATGAATGTCTACACCTTTTTCACGAGCGTATTTACGAACAGATGGCATAGCGATTACGCGCTCATTTACTACTTCTGCAGTTGCTGCTGGAGTAGCTTCCGCTGCTGGAGCTTCTACTGCTGCTTCTTCAGCTTTTGGAGCTTCATCATGATCGTCACCTTTAAATTTAAGGTTTTCGTATCCAGGAGCATCAAATTTAATTAATGTATCTCCTACGATTGCAACTGTTCCTTCTTCTACAAGTACTTCAAGTACTTTACCTTTAACAGGAGAAGGGATTTCTACTACTGCTTTATCATTTTGTACTTCAAGAAGTACATCGTCTTCGTTTACTTCATCGCCTGGTTTAATAAACCATTTTACGATTTCACCTTCGTGGATACCTTCACCGATATCTGGTAGTTTAAATTCAAATGCCACGGAATTCAGCCCCCTGATTCATTTCATTATTATGGAATATGTACAAAAGAAACCAGCATGTGCTGATTTCTTTTGCACATGAAAAGCTAAAAATTAGAAGTTCATTACTTTGTTTACAGCTTCAACAATATCTTTGTGGTTTGGTAACCATACGCTCTCTGCTTGAGAGAATGGGAATACTGTATCAGCAGCTGCAACACGTACAACTGGAGCTTCTAAGTTTAAGATTGCACGGTCGTTAATTTCCGCTACAACGTTAGCTGCAATACCAGCTTGTTTTTGAGCTTCTTGAACTACAACTACGCGACCTGTTTTTTCAACAGAAGCGATGATTGTTTCGATATCTAATGGTTGAACTGTACGTAAGTCAACAACCTCTAAAGAGATACCTTCTTTTTCAAGTTCTTCAGCAGCTTTTAATGCAGCGTGAACCATAGCGCCATAAGCGATAACAGATACATCTGTACCTTCACGTTTGATATCAGCTTTGCCTAAATCAATTGTGTAATCACCTTCTGGTACCTCTTGACGGAATGAACGGTACAATTTCATATGCTCTAAGTAGATAACTGGATCGTTGTCACGAATCGCAGAGATTAAAAGACCTTTAGCGTCGTATGGAGTAGATGGAATAACAACTTTTAGACCAGGTTGTTGAGCCACTAATCCTTCTAAGCTATCAGCATGTAGTTCAGGAGTATGAACACCACCACCGAATGGAGAACGAACTGTTACTGGAGCAGTCCAACGTCCACCAGAACGGTAACGCATACGAGCTAATTGACCAGAAATTGAATCCATTACTTCATAAACGAAACCGAAGAATTGGATTTCTGGAACTGGACGGAATCCTTCAAGTGCAAGACCAACTGCAAGTCCACCAATACCAGACTCTGCAAGTGGAGTATCCATTACACGATCTTCACCAAATTCAGCTTGTAAACCTTCAGTAGCACGGAATACACCGCCGTTTACACCAACGTCTTCACCAAATACAAGTACGTTAGGGTCATTTTTCATTTCAACGCGTAAAGCATCAGTGATTGCTTGAATCATTGTCATTTGAGCCATGGCTTACTTCGACTCCTTTTCTTTGTAGATTTCATATTGTTCAGCTAAGTTGTAAGGCATTTTTTCGTACATGATTTCCATTAAATCAGTTACTTTTTGTTTTGGAGCTTGGTCAGCCTTAGCAATTGCTTGTTTGATATCTTCTTTTGCTTCTTCGATTACTGTCTCTTCAACTTCTTGAGACCATAGGCCTTTAGCTTCTAAGAACTTACGGAAGCGTACGATTGGGTCTTTTTGTTCCCATTCGTTTTCGATATCTTTTGTACGGTAACGAGTTGGGTCATCACCAGCCATTGTATGTGGACCGTAACGGAATGTTAAAGTCTCGATTAAAGTAGGGCCTTCGCCATTTACTGCGCGCTCACGAGCGAAAGCAGTCGCTGCGTATACAGCTAGTGGATCCATACCGTCTACTTGAATTCCGTAAATACCTGCTGCTACTGCTTTTTGTGCTACAGTTTTAGCTGCAGATTGCTTTTCTACTGGAGTAGAGATTGCATAACGGTTGTTTTGAACAACGAAGATTGCTGGAGCTTTAAATGCACCTGCAAAGTTCATACCTTCGTAGAAGTCACCTTGTGAAGCACCACCGTCACCAGTGTAAGTAATTGCAACAGATTTTTTACCACGTAGTTTCATACCTAACGCAACACCAGCAGTTTGGATGATTTGCGCACCGATAATGATTTGTGGAGCTAATGCATTTACATTCTCAGGCATTTGGTTACCCATGAAGTGTCCACGAGAGAATAAGAATGCTTGGTATAATGGTAATCCGTGCCATACTAATTGTGGTACATCACGGTATCCTGGTAAGATGAAATCTTCTGCTTCAAGTGCGAAATGACTTGCTAATTGAGAAGCTTCTTGTCCAGCTGTAGGTGCGTAGAAACCTAAACGTCCTTGACGGTTTAAAGAAATAGAACGTTGATCTAATACGCGAGTATACACCATACGACGCATTAATTCTTTTAATTGATCATCAGATAATTCAGGCATAGCTGCTTCATTCACAACTTCACCGTTTTCATTTAAAATTTGTAATGTTTCAAATTGAGCTGCGATAGCTTTCATTTGCTCATCAACATTAAATAGGGTCTTTTTTGTTTTAGTACCCATTCCGTTCACCTCTTCCTCTCTTGAACCATATTCTGAAACGCTTTCACTGGCTATTTTCCAGTTTAAAAAGCGCAACGATGTAAACCAACATGTTTGTCTGTCGGTTGAGAATAATTTTGTGTACCTAACAATCTGTACTAATGTTTTTTCAGAAACATATTAATACAATCTTGATCACGTTTTTTAGTTTACAACTATTCTAATTACGATGTCAATTACTTTGAATACGTTTTTTTATAAATAATATGCAGGTTTCTACTACACAAACGTGTTTTTATTTTTTACATCTGTATTAGTAAGCATTGACCTACTGTTATATTATTCCCTTTTTCACTTATTTTTTCTCTTAGAATAATATGTAAACGATTTAATTCTCTTTAGTTTTTCTCTCTTCGTAACAAAAATATACAAACTACTCTTCCTTTTTTAGGTAAATACCTATACATTTCCACCCTCTCTTCCATACATTATAGTAACCGCAGTATTAGCGGGAAATGATAAAGGAGGTCATCTCATGTACGGATACTCATATTGCTATCCAACTTGTTCATATCCTTCCTACGGTTATGGCGGTTCTTGTGGCGGGTCTGGACGCGGCTTCGCCTTAATCGTTGTGTTGTTTATTCTTTTAATTATCGTTGGTGCTGCTTGCATTCGCTAATGTAAAACGAAACAACTATGGAAAGAAAAAGACGGCTTTGCCGTCTTTTTCTTTTTATCACATACATAAATACTCTATAATAGAACGATTTCCAAAATGCCTTCCCTTTCTTGCCGATGACTTTTTCCATCTCCTTTGGTAGACTAAAGAGGAAAGGAGAGATTACATATGCTTACAATGAAAGATGTTATTCGCGAAGGAGATCCTATTTTGCGCAACGTTGCAGAAGAGGTGTCATTACCGGCAAGCGAAGAAGATACAACTACCTTAAAAGAAATGATTGAATTCGTAATAAATAGCCAAGATCCTGAAATGGCTGAAAAATATAGTTTACGCCCTGGAATCGGATTAGCGGCTCCGCAAATCGGTGTTTCAAAAAAAATGATTGCAGTTCATGTAACCGATGCGGACGGTACATTATATAGCCATGCATTATTCAATCCAAAAATCATTAGCCATTCTGTTGAACGTACATATTTACAGGGTGGTGAAGGCTGTCTATCTGTAGACCGCGAAGTACCTGGTTATGTTCCTCGTTATACAAGAATTACAGTAAAAGCAACTTCTATTAACGGAGAAGAAGTAAAATTACGTTTAAAAGGTTTACCAGCAATCGTATTCCAGCACGAGATTGACCATTTAAATGGAGTTATGTTCTATGACCATATTAATAAAGAAAATCCTTTTGCCGCTCCTGATGATTCCAAACCTCTAGAGCGATAATAAAAAGGCGGAAGTTAACTTCCGCCTTTTTATTATGAAATGGGTTCCATATTCACTTACAGCAATCCAGCCCACTTTAGTCCATGATATATACCGTCTTCACTAACATCCTTTGTCACATGATTTGCAAGTTTTTTTAAGTCTTCATGGCCATTTCCCATCACAATACCTGTGCCAACGGCTTCGATCATTTCTAAATCATTTAAGCCATCTCCGAATGCATACACTTGATCACGATTAAAACCTAACTTTTCAATATATTTCTCAATTCCTTTTGCCTTAGAACCACCATTAGGAATGATGTCCATTGAATATGCATGCCAACGAATAAAATGAAAATCTGGATAATGATTAATAAACTTTTCCTCTTCATTTACTTCACAAAAAAGTAGTGTTTGATAAATATTACGTTCCTCATAAAAATTAGGCTCATATGCTGGATGCTCAAAGTTTAAGCTTCCGAAGCCTTCTTTCACATAATCATGATATTCCACTGATGCTCTCATATTTTGATGGTCAAGGTATACAAGTGGATATCCTTCTTGTTTTGCAAACTGAGTAAACTTATGTAAAGCATCTGGATGTAACGGATTATCAAATATTACCTCATCTTCAAAGACAACATATTGTCCATTAAAACTAACATAATTATGTATATCAAGTTCCTTGCGAATATCTTCGAACATAAATGGCGCGCGCCCTGTCGCAATTGCTACATGTACACCTTTCTCTTGTAACTGTTTTACTGCATCTCGTGTAGATTGTGGAATTTTTTTATCATGATCTAATAACGTTCCATCAATATCAAAAAAGACAATTTTATCATTCATTTGTCAAAATCCTTTCTGGCACTCTATATTCCTATTTTGAATATCACTTTTCAAATTCTAAAAAAAAGTATAACATATTAAACATCTGTGAAGAAAGCGTTCCCTTTCTGACCTTATTTGTAAACTTTGCATATATATTAGTAAAACATGTGGATACTTGTTCGGATGAATTTTCTTTTCCATTCTTCCTCATACTATACCTATAACTAACGGCTACTAATCGTTACTATAGAATAACTTTCACTGTATGGGAAAGGACAAGATTCACCATTCACTTTTGTCCTATCTCTTATATCAGAGATAGAGTTTTCACTAGTAATAGGCATGTTTAAAATAAGGAAAGGAAGGAGTAATCATGCTGAAGAAGCTGAAGAAAAAGCTCAAGCGTTATTTAAACGGTCTAGTCCGTAAAAAGACAATCGCTTAAATTATGCCCATTTAGGGCTTTTTCTTCATTCTCATTCGAAAAAACATGAAAATCGTGACTGTTTGCTTTATAATAAGTAACAGATAATGCAAAACATAGACAAGGAGAGGTTTTCCAAATGATTTTTAAAGTATTTTATCAAGAAAAATTAACTGAGGTTCCAGTACGTGAAAATACAAAAGTTTTATATTTAGAGGCTACGTCTGAAAAGGATGTTCGTACAAAATTAAATAAGTTCGCATATAATATCGAGTTTGTTCAGTCTGTTACTGGCGCTCATCTTGAATATGAAAAAGAAAACGCTGATTTAACATTAGCGGAAATCGTATAGCGATATGAAATTTCTAAAAAACGACCAAGTTGCTGTATTTGCTCTCGGTGGGCTTGGTGAAATCGGTAAAAATACATACGCTGTTCAATTTCAGGATGAAATTATTATAATTGATGCTGGAATTAAATTTCCAGAGGACGAACTTCTCGGAATCGATTATGTAATACCAGACTACACTTATTTTGTGCGAAACGAAGATAAAATTAAAGGGTTATTCATTACACATGGTCACGAAGATCATATCGGTGGAATCCCTTACCTATTACGTCAAGTGAACATTCCAATTTACGGTGGAAAATTAGCAATTGCGCTCATCAAAAACAAATTAGAAGAACACGGCTTACTTCGTAAAGCAAAACTTTACGAGATTCAAGAAGATGACGTTATTAAATTCAAAAAAACGTCTGTATCCTTCTTCCGTACAACTCACAGTATTCCAGATTCATACGGCGTTGTTGTGAAAACACCTCAAGGTCAAGTTGTTCATACAGGTGACTTCAAATTTGACTTCACACCAGTTGGTGAACCAGCTGATTTAACGAAAATGGCTGAAATCGGTAAAGATGGCGTATTATGTCTATTATCTGATAGTACGAACAGTGAAGTTCCAAACTTTACTATGTCTGAGCGTCGCGTTGGTGATAGCATTCAAGACATTTTCCGTAAAGTAGAAGGACGGATTATATTCGCAACCTTTGCATCAAATATTCACCGCTTACAACAAGTTGTTGAAGCTGCTGTTGAAAACAACCGTAAAGTAGCTGTGTTTGGTCGAAGTATGGAAGCAGCGATTGAAATTGGACAAAACCTTGGTTATATTCGTTGCCCGAAAGATACATTCATAGATGCATCTCAACTAAACCGCTTACCAGCTAATAAAGTTGTTATTTTATGTACAGGTAGTCAAGGTGAACCGATGGCAGCACTTTCACGTATTGCAAACGGTACACACCGCCAAATTCAAATTATTCCTGGAGATACAGTTGTTTTCTCTTCTTCACCAATTCCAGGAAATACAATTAGCGTAAGTCGTACAATTAACATGTTGTACCGCGCTGGCGCTGATGTAATTCACGGTAAACTTTCAAATATCCATACAAGTGGACACGGTGGACAAGAAGAACAAAAGTTAATGTTACGTCTAATTAAACCGAAGTACTTCATGCCAATTCATGGTGAATATCGTATGCAACGTATGCACATGAACATAGCAAATGATTGTGGCATCCCTGAAGAAAATTGCTTCATTATGGATAATGGCGATGTTCTTGCTTTACGTTCGGATGAAGCTAGCGTAGCTGGAAAAATCCCATCTGGTTCGGTCTACATTGATGGAAACGGTATTGGAGATATTGGCAATATCGTATTACGAGATCGTCGTATCCTTTCTGAAGAAGGACTTGTAATTGTAGTTGTAAGCATTGATATGAAAGAATTTAAAGTTGCAGCAGGACCTGATATCATCTCACGCGGTTTCGTTTACATGCGTGAAAGCAGCGATTTAATCAATGATGCACAAACATTAATTACAACTCATTTAGAAAAAGTAATGGAGCGTAAAACAACACAATGGTCTGAAATTAAAAATGAAATTACAGACACATTAGCTCCATTCCTATATGAGAAAACGAAACGCCGTCCAATGATTTTACCAATCATTATGGAAATATAAGAAAAAGGACAATGCCATGAAGGCATTGTCCTTTTCTTTTCTCTTATCTTAAAAAGTGTTTAAATCGATCCACTTCATCGTCATGACCAATGACAATTAATATATCTCCTGCTTGAATACTCTCCGTAGCTCGAGGGGATACGATAACTTCTTTACCTCGTTTAATTGCTACAATATTCAATCCAAACTTCGCACGAATGTCTAATTCAATTAAAGAGTGCCCATCAATTTTTTTATTCGCAATAATCTCTACAATACTATGCTCATCTGAAAGCTCAAGGTAGTCTAACACATTGCTTGATGCAATATTATTAGCAATCCTTTTTCCCATATCACGTTCTGGATGCACAATATGATCTGCACCTATTTTACTTAACACTTTTTCATGATAATCATTTTGAGCTTTTACAGTAATATTTTTTACACCCAGCTCTTTCAAAATCAAAGTCGTTAAAATACTTGAATTTAAATTATCTCCAATAGCAACGACTACGTGATCAAAATTTCGAATACCGAGGCTTTTTAATACCATCTCATCTGTTGAATCTGCAATTACAGCATGCGAAGCTATATTTGCAAATTCATTAATTTTATCCTCATCTGAATCGATTGCCATTACTTCCATACCTAATTGAGCTAGTTCTCGGCAAATACTTCCACCAAAGCGACCAAGTCCAATGACAGCAAATTCTTTTTCTTTCTCACCCACAGGAATTCCTCCAATAACTTCAAGTACTATTTATTTTCAGTGTAACACACTTTATATGCGTCACAAAAACTGTAATTAGCTCTTATTTTTGTTTTTGTATATAAAAATATTGTTGCAAGTAAAAAGCGATACCAACAAGTAACATAGCAAATACAAATATATTTCCAAACGAACTAAATGTTTCAAAAACGAATAATAATGTTTCTTGACCAAAAAAGGCAAATAGAAGCTGTGTGAAGGCAAATAATAATGCCCATATGTAATGATGTTGATGGAATAAATAATGCGTTGCACCTAAAAAAGCAATAAATGAAAAGATAAAGATCCACCAGTTTTCTAAAAATAGTTG
This sequence comes from Bacillus cereus group sp. BfR-BA-01347, assembly GCF_022663835.1. Classification (NCBI taxonomy): domain Bacteria; kingdom Bacillati; phylum Bacillota; class Bacilli; order Caryophanales; family Bacillaceae; genus Bacillus; species Bacillus cereus group sp. BfR-BA-01347. The sequence continues at coordinate 80,537 of NZ_JAKUGG010000013.1, forward strand.
CCAATTAAAAAATTGATATCCATTTACTAATATCGCAATAAGCGCGATAACTGCCATCGTCGGCACACTCCAAAATAATGCCCGTCCTCTAAAGAAACGAGTGCCTTTAACGTCTCCTTTTTCATGTGCAATATATGTTAGTACTACTGTGCTTATATACAAAACAGAAAGAATTGTTAAAACGATAATGAGCCAAAAATGTAATTGATAATATTCATGCTCTATATTTGTCACGATTGCAGCTAACATGCACGGAATTAACATTCCCGTCCAACCATCTACTTTTCTTTCATTCCAAAAGACCGTATTACCAATCCTTATTCCTAACAACATAAAAATAATGATACCCAATACAAATAACGTAGTTTTATTCCCTACTAAACTCGTTGAGAAAGCAATTAATCCAATAAATAAAAAGAGCACAAACCCATTCATAATTTCTAGTACAGGTGATAAATATCTCTTTACCCATTTGTATGTTTCGTCATATTCATTATTATCTACTAGACGATAGGCATAAAAACTTATCCCAAAATAAACCGCCGCAATAATAACATACGCATATAAGACGAAACATAAAATCGCACTGCTAATTTGCACGTAATTCCCCACCCTTTTTTCTATGTTTCACATTGATTTTACACACTTTTCATACTAAAAGTAAACATATATAAGTTAGTCAGATAATTAATAATGAGCAGTGGCTAAAACCCCCTGCTCATTATTAAAACAGTACAATTAACTTTAATTCTTTTATTTGTATGTAAATGTCTAAAATCAATCTATACGAGCGTTACTTACACCTCAAAACAAAAAGTTTTTTGGAACCTTCATGAAAGCGGAAGTTTTATTTTCTATTCCCTTTCCACTTTACATATTGGCTTAGAAATGTAATTGCCTTTTCAATCACTTCTTCGTCTGGTTTTAATTTTGCATGATGTAAACCATATTCTGAATTTACTCCAAGCCAAAACATAAATCCAGGGATTTCTCGAAGCATATAACCAAAATCTTCACCTGTCATTGCCTCAGTACATGTAATAACATTCATATCAGTTTGTTTATGTACAAATTGCATAAACTCTCTCGTTAACTCTTCATGGTTATATACTTGATGATACATTGCTCCGTAATCTATAATCGCCTCACACTGGAAAGAAGCTTCGATACCTGCAACAATTGCCTCAATTCTGCTTTTCACACGCTTCATTGATTCCACTGATAATGTTCGAATCGTTCCTTCTAAACGAGATTTTTCTGCAATAATATTTTGAACCGTACCACCTGTAATTTTCCCGATTGTAATTACTGCACTATCAAGAGGATTTACATTGCGACTAATAACAGATTGAAGCTGTGTAACAAGATGACTCGCTGCAACAATCATGTCATTTGCAGTATGCGGATAGGCAGCATGGCCACCTTTTCCTTTTAAATCAATATATAATTCTGAAGTATTGGCAAATAACAGTCCTTCTTTCGTTGCAATTGTCCCTACAGCGTATTCTGGTGCAATATGAAGACCAAGAATTATATTTGGTTTCCATTCTTTTAACTCTTCACTTTCTAACATAGGAAGAGCACCGCCTGGTCCTTCTTCTGCTGGCTGGAATAGAAATACAAGGTCATCATCTATTCTTTCGCTCACAGCTTTCGTTAGAAGGCCTAAACCGATCGCTGTATGTACATCATGGCCACATGCATGCATCATTCCTTCATGAATAGAAGCAAACTCGTATCCAGTTTCCTCTGTAATTGGTAAACCGTCTATATCTGCACGATAACCTATTATTTTTTCGGGTTTTTTTCCATTTACTTTAACGATTACACCCGTTTTCCATGTCTTCACTTCCACAAATTCATGAGAAAGTGTTCCTATATAATCTAAAATATACTGTTGCGTTTTCCATTCCTTAAATCCGATTTCTGGAATTCTATGTAGATCTCTACGAATTTGGACAAATTTGCTTACTGTCATTTTTGCACCTCTATCTATAAAAAGCGTAAGAGCCCATTTACGCTCTTACGCTTTTTTACTTTTTATTTCTCTGGGTTTAATTGACGAAGCTCTTGTTTAATTTCTGTTTTTGCTTTTGTCTTCTCATCAATTTCTTTAATTACACGTGCTGGAGTACCTGCAACAACTGTGTATGGAGGCACATCTTCTGTTACAACAGCTCCCGCTGCCACAACTGCACCTTTACCTACTGTAACACCCTCTAAAACAACTACGTTTGCACCGATTACTACATCATCTTCAACGATAACTGGTTTTGCAGAAGGTGGCTCAATAACACCTGCAAGTACAGCACCTGCACCTACGTGACAGTTTTTACCGACTGTTGCACGTCCACCAAGTACTGCGTTCATGTCGATCATAGAACCTTCACCAATTACAGCACCAATGTTAATTGTTGCATTCATCATAATTACAGCGTTGTCACCAATTTCAACATGGTCACGAATAATAGCACCTGGCTCGATGCGAGCTTTAATACCTTTTAAATCAAGCATTGGGATTGCAGAATTACGACGATCGTTTTCTACAACGTAGTCAACGATGTGCTTATTATTCTCATCAAGAATTGTCTTAATTTCAGACCATTCTCCGAATAATACACCTGATTTTTTATTCACAAATGCTTGTACTGTTTCAGGGAATGTTACTTCTTTTAAATCCCCTTTTATGTATACCTTTACAGGAGTTTTCTTTTCACTTTTTTGAATAAACGAAATAATTTCGTTAGCGTCCATCATTTTCATTCTTGTTGCCTCCTAAATCCATTTATAATGTTACTCTACCAAACGAAAGAGCGAGTAGCAAGATAATAATCTTATTTTTCTCTTTGAATTTCTTCTATAATTTCTAAAAATGCTTGTACTTGTTTCAACTGCCTTGCCGAGTCACTTGTTAACAACCATGTTTCTCTCGTCAGTTGAACAGGTGTTTTATACATATTTTCCTGTACTTCCTTTAAAACAGTAGAAGGTAAAAGGGCATAACCTATACCATTTAAAACAAGTTGTTTACATGTTTCAATTTGGTCAACTACAATCGTTCGCTTAGGCGGATTAGAAAATAAACCATACCACCAATTTTGTATTTGTCCATAATAAGTCGAATCACTTTTAAATTGAATGAACGGCCTATTTGTTTCTTTTAACATCGAAATATCTTTTATTTCTTTATCAACTAAATACAGTTCATCTTCAAATAATTGTTGCTTCTGACCTTTATATTCTTGTGTTCCCCTCAGTATAGCAACATGAACGTCTCCTTCATAAAACTGCTTTTGCACTTCACTACTCCATCCAGTAAACAGCGATATCTTTACAGAAGGATATTTATGCACAAACTTTTTCAAAACAGGAGGGAGCCAATATTGACCAATAACTGATGCAACAGCTATTTTTAACGTTCCATGAGTTTCCGTTCTAAAAACAGCTAGCTCACTTTTTATATCTTCTTCCCTTTGCAACATTTCTTTAGCATAATTTGCTACTTTTTCCCCTTCAGGTGTAATTGTCAATCCTTTTTGTGAGCGAATAAAAAACTTCATTCCCCATTGTTTCTCCATAGATTGTAATCGTTGACTCAGCGCAGGTTGGGAAACAAATAAACGTTCCGCCGCTTTTCTCATATTTGATTCCTGAGCTAACACAACCATCATTTGAAAATCATCAATTTGCAACTTTCTCCCTCTTTCCTTAGCTTCCATACACCTTATTTCAATAAGCTTTTCATCCTTAATTTAGCCGAATGCTTTCATTCAGAAAATACAATTTCCGAGCGCAAACTTCCTTATGTTTTATGTCTTTTTAAATATAATACATACACAAGTGATATGCACGAAAAAAAAGTGACTTCTTCGTTTCTATGAAGTCACTTTTCTCACGTTATCGATTATGTTGCCTTACTTTCTTATTCAACAATTTTAAAATAGCCCGACGTGTTAAAATCCCCTCAAAATAGCCTTCTTCATTAACAGCACAAATAAAAGGATGATCAATTGTCATTTCTAAAGCTTTTGCAAATGAATCTTCTAATTTAAGAACAGGTATATCTTCCTTCATCACCTGCTCTACTTTCATATCATCAAGTCTTTCAAACTCAATACGCTCTAATCCTAACATACCATCTAATATCATGGCAGTACTAATCAAACCATGTAGTTTATACATTGGATCTAAGACAGGTATCGCCGAATATCCAGATTTCACAAGAACGAGTAAAGCATGTTCTAAACTATTTCCAATTTGGACATGAGCTACTTTTTCCGATGAAATCATTAAATCCTTCACAAGAATTTGTTGAAATTCGTCTTTCGGAATACTAATCATATTACATCCCCCATTTTCCCTTTTTCCTGCTTATGTTCACAACTCTATTCACATTTTATGACAGCGTTTTCATATTATTATTTTGTCCTAAATTTATTTTAATAAAAATACAATCACACAGCTATTTTAGCATACAGTACAAAAAAAAGACTACCATTCCGGTAGCGCTTAATACCCTTTATTTTTTAATCTGTAAAATAACCTTGTGATTTTTTTATATTGCATCACATCTGTCTGTTTCAAACCATTCTCAATATCTGTAAGTTCCACAGCTAAAATTTCACTTGCATAATTTTGCTGAAATAAAATATCTAGTAGCAAACTTTCTTCTTCCTTCGTTAAAACAACTTCCCTTTGCATATACCCCTCTCCTTACACTCGCATCGTTACTCTTATTATATAAAAAATTCAACCTATTTAATAGATGTAATATTCAGTTTTTACTAAAAGATATGTAGCAATCGTAAATAGACAAAAAATCATTTCGTATATCGATTTGCATAGCTAAATGCCGCATAAGCATCCGGCTTAATTTTTGCAGTTAATCCCATCGCTCGAATTTTTTCTGTCATATCTAAAATAAATTCTTTTGTTAAACCATCATTCCCAATGTCTAAATGAATTTCCATTATGAATCCAGCCCCATCTTGAGCATAAGGGTGCAATAACTCCCATATTGTTTGTATATGAGTAGGCGTAAATAGACATGCGATTTCTTGACTAAACTGTGTTTCTAAATATATTTTCTCACGTAAGGTTGTTGGCTTATCTTTTACTGATCTATGGTGTAAACAACCCCAGGCACCTTTTCCAACACGATGAATATGGATTGCTGTAATAAACCTCGTATCCTTTTGATGGGCTTGCGAGTCTGTCCCAATGGATAATCGATATAAATTTCGTGGATCCTTTTCAATGAAACTACAAATACGGTTAAAAACCATATCGAAATTTAAATGTCTCTCTGAAACATTGTAAAATTTATGTGCACCGTCCATAGAGTCACGTCCTTTCAATTAGACAGACTTTTTGTATTCTCATTGTATGGGACAAAAACTAAAATTATAACTTCCTATCCTTTATTCGTTTCAATATTTCGAATTATAAAGTGACAAACTTGGCACGTATAAATTACATTTTGATTAGATTGAGCCGTTAATACATGAATAATCTCAGCAGAACTTTGACAATTAGGACAAATCACAACTGGTAAACGTTCCATACGATAACCTCCTAGTTATATTTCCCCCGCTATTTGCAGAACCCAGCGATTGTGAGAAATTTAGCTTCACATATTCAGCCGGTTGACGGGACTAATTATCCACATGGATAAGCAAACTTGCACGGATTAAATTTTCATTTTAATACCATTGTAGGAAAAATAAAAAACTTCTATACATTACGCCGGAAAGTAATAGAACTAAAAAAGGTACTGCCATGTGGCAGTACCTTTTTTATATGTATCAAGAAATGATATCGTAAATCTCAATTGCAACCATGTCGATATTATCGAATTGATACACTTGAGGTTTTTCACCTTGTTGATACACTTCTAACTCATACATTTCACTTTTATCGAAAAATTTCACGCTACATTTGCGCTCACCGTTCACTTCAAAATAGCGTTGTGCTACTTCACCGCTTTCAGCTTGTTCTTGTAGACTAACAAGTCGAGTTAAAATTCCTTGGAGTAGAGACATGAAATCTCTCCTTTCTCTGATCTTCCTACCAATAGGTTTTACAGCTATACTCATTCTATCCGTCATAACAGAAAAAATGTTCCACACTCTAGGATAAAGGTTATTGGCCAGAAACTCAACTAAAAATTTGTCGAAATGCGAAGGAAAAAACAGAAAGAACATATTTCCCCTTCTTTATTGCGGTTTTTATATTGGAAGAATATAATAAAAAACAGAAAAAAGGAGGAATTACAATGAAAAAAATTGAGGTTTATACACAACCCGATTGTCCGCCATGTGTTATTGTAAAAGAATTTTTGAAGCATAATAACGTTGCATATGAAGAATTTGACGTAAAAAAAGACGCTGCTGCTCGCAATCGTCTTTTAAACGACTATGATTCTTATTCAACTCCAACAGTCGTAATTGATGGCGAAGTAGTTGCAGGTTTTCAAATTGAAAAGTTACAAAAACTACTCAATATAGAATAGGAATAGGTAAATACCTATTCCTATTCTTATCCCGCTATTTGTAGGTAATAAAACTCCCACCCAAAATTTAGCTACAGCAAAGAAGTTAGATGGAAGAGTAATCCCTCCCACTGATTAAAAGTTTCACTTTATAATTGTTGCAACCTTTTTATTTCAGTTAAAAGTTCCTGACTTTCATGATATCCTGCTAACTTCCATTTATCTTGATCCCTTTTCAATGTTACAATTTGATATTGTCCACTTTTTGTCCGCTCATATACATATAAATTTTTATGTTCTTCATCATACGACATTTTCGTTTCTGAATTAAAAGAAAACGGTGCTTCTTTTGCCGGAAGTAAATATTCACCACTTTGTTTATCACTTCTGCTATTTTCATCTGTAAATACTTGAAGGAAATTATCTGTAAAATACGGTGATAACATCTCTATCATCTTATTCATCGGCAAATTCTTCCCACGAATTGAAAATTGGGTTTCATAGCCTTTTTGTATCGTTGTAAATACTTCTTTCCGATCGACTTCCACTTCCTCTTTTCCTAAAACAGTCGTAACACTATAACCAACTAGAAAGGCAACACATACAAATAGAACAAGCCATATTCCATATTTCCTCATTTTTTCACCTTCCTTTTAAAAGAACTTGTCTTTGTAGTATTCATTGTAACAATGATTATGCAAAGAAAGGACAGGTTTCGTTCGTAAAATCTTTACAACGATAGACAGCATTTTCATCACCATTTTCACTATTACCAATTTATGATAAAAACAAACAAAAAATGCACGAATCTCTTCGTGCATTAAAATAAAACATCTTCTTCATATAAATATTCATAAGATAAATCTATAAATAAAAAGTTGTCATCATCAATCGGGAAAGAAAATGTTCGTACCATTTCTCCCGTTTCAATATCTGCATATAAATCTGAAAGCCTCGCCTTATTCTCAAAACGCATTTTCATGATATTCTCGAGAAAATACGGACGCCAACTCCAGTTCTTCATATAATAATCCGGCATCACAATCCATTCTCCATCTTTTTTCATAACATTTCCTGATTGCTGGAAACCATCTTCATTACAAATAAATATACGAAAACTACACTGTGATACACTTTGACTAAATTGTAATAACCAATCATTTATATCTTCATTCTTTTTTTGTTTTGATAAAACATCGCCAATGCGATCGCGTAACATCTCTGTTAAATTATAAATTTTTTGTAACTTCTTCTTTTCATGCTGAATAAACTGATGACATTCATTACCAAGTCGCTCTTTCAAAACATTCGTTTCAATAAAATCAGGTAAACATTCTTTCAAATAATTACCTTGATAATATCTTCCGCCGTTCTTCCAAGCATATTGCAGTTGATAAAAAGCATCTATTTCTTCATATAACAAAGTTGCACCAATTCTTCTAGCAAGTAATGATAAAGAATATAAAATATCTTGATAAGATTGTAAAAGTGCTGTTTGCCTTAAGTTCGTTAAATCTACTTTTAAAATATCAGGTGCTAACACGCTAATACGCTCTAAATTACTTGTGCCCGTTCCGACTTTATTAATTGAAATTTGAATACCATATGTACGATAATACATAAGCAAATGATTAAATTGCTCTATATCTTCTTTACATTCATGCTCTGTAATCTCTAAAACAATTTGTTTTAAATTTAAACCTTGTTCTTCATACCTCAATAAAAGTTGAAGCAAGCTTTCATCATCATCATTCATTAATACATTAGCATTCCGATGTATAAATAATAATAATTTTTGATCGCTTTCTAAATAACGATTTAAAGCTTTTTCTACTATAATATTATCCGCTTCCAGTTGAAATTCACTTGGAATTGAATCATCGTGAAAGAAAGAAGCTAAACTTTGTATGCCCTCTTCTGTTTGAATACGTCCTACTACTTCGTATCCAATTACAGTATGCTCATCAGCACTAAAAATAGCTTGATAATAAGGAAGGACTTTATCCAAGTTACTCATTACATCTAATGCATCTATCAACGTGCTTCCCTCCCTTTACTTTTCAAAAATTATAACATGATATTTACGGAAAAATAATAAAAAATCCCTTCAGTTTTCCTGAAGGGATTAGAGGGGTAAAATGCTAAGGGGAATTAGCAATTCTACTATGAAGAAAAAAGAGGTCTTAAATATAACGTATATATGACCTCTTGTAAACACTTTTCTTTCATATGTCACAATTCCGTCACATTTAACCATAAAAAATGAATCAAACATTCATTTTTTTATCCCTTTTAAAATGGATATTGATGTAAATGTTGTCCTCCATCCATTGTCATGCAAGTTCCATTTATGTACGCAGCTTCATCTGAACATAAATAATAAGCTAGACCAGCAATTTCTTCTGGCGTACCCAGCCTTCCAAGCGGAACACTTTGTATCGTACGCTTAGCCATTTCTTCTGAAATCCATAATTTATCAGCACCGCCCGTACGTTCAATTGGTCCTGGCGCGATAGCGTTAACTCGTATTCCATATTTACGTCCCCACTCAACAGCGAGCGTCTTCGTCATCGCTAATACTCCTGCCTTCGCTGCAGCCGAATGAATAACTCCTGGACCAGCATCCCATGCATATGTTGCTACCATGTTAATGATATTCCCTTTTACCCCTTTTTCAATCCAATATTTTCCAACAGCATGGCTACAGTAAAATGTACCGTTTAATACAATATTAATGACTGAATTCCAACCATTCACGGATAAATCTTCTGCTGGACAAATAAAGTTTCCAGCTGCATTATTTATTAAAACATCAATTCGACCAAACTTCTCATCAATCTGTTCAATCATTTTCTGAATGTCATCCGTATTTCTTACATCCATTTGTACAGGTAATACTTGCCCTGGAAATTGTTCAATTTCCAACTTCGTTTCCTCTAGTTTTTCCTTCGTACGTCCTGTAATAACAACTCGTGCCCCTTCTTTTGTAAAACGAGTCGCCATTCCTTTTCCCATTCCACTCGATCCACCTGTTATAATAACTACCTTTTCTTTCACATACATCCCCTCCAAAAAATGAATACATATTCATTTTATCACTTTATTTAATAGAAATCTTTATATTTTTAAAGTTTTCTGATATTTTAACGTAAAGAACTTTCTTTTCATTCATTTTTTTTCGTAATCTATACTAATTTTTTATTATGTAAAGTATATTTTTAAATAAACTGAAAGGAGATTTGAGTAGCCTATAAATGGAATAAAAACCTTGAGGTATACTCATATTTTTATGAAGCACATTACAAGAAGAACTTTTTTGAAAATTGGTATGCGTACTTGTCTCTATTCATTTATAACCAGTAGCATCGGATACTACTATGCTAAATATATAGAGCCCCATTTCATTTCTTTTACACAGCACACATTAAAATCACAACTCATCCCAAAAAGTTTTCATGGTATGAAAATTCTTCAATTCAGCGATTTACATCTCGGATACTATTTCTCGCTCCAGCATTTATCTCAAGTTGTTTCTAAAATTAATGCTGTAAATCCAGATATTGTCCTTTTTACTGGAGATCTCATTGATAATTATCAAACGTATACTGACACTCCTTTCGTCGCATCCATTTTAAAAAATATACAAGCCCCCTTTGGTAAATTCGCTATTTATGGTAACCATGATCACGGTGGATATGGAACTGAATACTATGAGCACATCATGCGTGAATCAGAATTTGAACTATTGCTCAATAGTGAAAAAAGAATTCGTCTAATGGATAATAGTGAAATTTCTATTTTCGGTCTCGATGATATACTACTAGGCAAACCAAAAATAGAGAAAACATTACAACATGCACGGCAAAATACTTATAACATCGTTCTTGTTCACGAGCCAGATATCGCACCGCAAATTTCCAAATATCCAATCAACTTGCAACTTTCTGGTCATAGCCATGGCGGACAAGTACAAATCCCTTTTTTAGGAGCTATTATTACACCATCACTCGCCAAAGACTATATTGAAGGCTTCTATACGATGCAGGATTTAACCCTCTATGTCAATCGAGGCCTCGGAAGAACACGTGTTCCATTTCGTTTTATGTCAAAACCTGAAATCACAATTTTTACACTCCAACATTCGTAATAATTCGCCTATTTTCTTACATATCCTTTCTTGTACGCGCTCATCCACGTTTTGTTTACCATATGATAAAAGTGAGTCCAATAAAGGAGGTATGTTCATGTATCCATATTATCAACCAATTCCAGTCCGTTCAGCACCTATTGGTCCAGTAGGCGACTCACGCTTCTTCCCGTTTTTTGGCGTTCCCTTTCTAGCTGGAATTGCTGGTGGATTGCTCGGCGGAGCATTAGCTTTCGGCCCTCGACCATTTTATCCACCTTATCCACCACCTTTCCCGCCGCCAGCACCTTATCCTTGTTACGGTGGACCATGTCAGCAACCATACTATTACTAAGTTAAAATAACGATTCTTTCAAATGTTATTCTCTCAACGAGCCACCTCATTACACGCTTATAATAAAACTATTGTTTCTACCCATCCTTCCATTTTTGGAGCATATGAGTAGAAAAAAGTAAAAACCTCTTATGGACATAAGAGGTTTTTACTTTTTTCATTATTCAGCGTCTGTATTTTGATACGCCATCTTAAACAACTTCACTTGGCTATCAATTTCTTCTGTACTACCATTAATAACATAATAGTAATCACCATCTTTATTTTGTTCACGTGTCTTCACATTATCAGCTAATGTAAGCTGTAAAATCGCCTTAATTCGTGCCTTCATTTCAATATCTAATATCGGGAAAGATATTTCCACTCGCTTCTCCATATTTCGCGTCATCCAATCAGCTGAAGATAAATATATTTTCTCCTCTCCATTATGATGGAAATAATAAATACGGCTATGTTCTAAATATCTTCCCACAACACTAACTACACGAATATTTTCACTTACATTTGGAATACCAGGTCTTAAACAACATGTTCCTCGAACAATGAGCTCTACCTTTACTCCAGCTTGCGATGCTTCGTACATTTTTTTTATTAACGGTTTATCTGTTAATGAATTCATCTTAGCGATAATATATCCATTTCCATATTGTCTATGATAACGGATTTCTTCATCTATTAAATCCATAAACTGCTCTCTTATATCAAATGGAGCAACCGATAAATGATGAAAATGTGGCTTTGTTGTATAACCACTTAAATAATTAAAGAAATTGGTTGCATCAACCCCAAAATCTTTTCTTGATGTAATATATCCAAAATCAGTATATAACTTCGCTGTTGCATCATTATAATTTCCAGTTCCGAGATGTACGAACCTTTCGATTTTTCCGTTTTTTCTTCTTACAACTAACGTAATTTTACTATGAGTTTTCAAGTGACTTACACCGTAAATAACATGACAGCCTGCCTGTTCCAATTCTTTAGCCCAATGAACATTGTTTTCTTCATCAAACCTTGCCTTTAATTCAACTAATACCGTCACTTGTTTTCCCTTTTCAGCCGCTATTTTTAACGCCTGAATAATCGGTGAATCACCACTTACACGATATAACGTTTGTTTAATCGCAAGTACATTCGGATCGTCTGCCGCATCACGGACAAAATCAACTACCGGCTGAAATGATTCAAAAGGATGATGTAATAAAATATCATGCTCAATTGCTTTTTCAAATACATCTTCTTCATCACCTAAATCTTGAGGCGGTTGCGGAATAAGAGCCGGATATACAAGATGTTCATATAAAGGAGCTAGTTTTTTATATAAAGAAAACAAACATGTTAAATCTAATGGACCATCCATTATATATACATCTTCATCTTTTACTTCCAGAACCTCATATAATAACGCTAATACTCTTTCATCAATGTGTTCTTTCCCAACTTCTAAACGAACAGCAGCCCCCCACTTACGCTTTTTTAATTCTTTTTCAATTACCTTTAATAAATCTCTCGCACCTTCTTCATGAATCGTTAAATCTGCATTGCGTGTAATACGGAAACGAGTAACAGATGATACTGTATATCCCGTAAATAATTTATGAGTAAAGCTACTAATTACGTCTTCTAATAAAATAAATTTATGCTTTTGCCCTTCGCTCGGTAAAATTATGAAGCGCTCAAGTAATGAAGGAACTTGTACAATCCCTAACTTCGTCCTGTTTTCTTCTTCCGCTTGCTTCTCATCATATAAAAGAGTAGCCAAATTCAAACTTTTGTTTAATAACATTGGAAATGGGCGATATGCATCAATAGCTACAGGAGTTAACACCGGGAAAATTTGCTCGTCAAAATACTCTTCTATAAATTCTCGCTGCTCTTTCGTCAAATCATTGAATGTTAAACGTTCAATTCCCTCTAACTCAAGCGCTGGTAATACATAATTTTTAAATGTATCATATTGTACTGTCATTAGTGCATGGGCTTTTATCGCAATTTTATTTAATTGCTTTTTTGGTGTTAAGCCAGCTTTATTTTCTGGCTGATTAAATCCAGCACTCACTTGATCCTTTAATCCCGCTACACGTACCATAAAGAATTCATCTAAATTCGAACTAAAAATACTAATGAATTTCAATCTTTCCAAAAGTGGATTATTTCCATCTTGCGCTTCTTGTAGTACACGTTCATTAAATGCTAGCCAGCTTAACTCTCGATTATTGTAATAAGCTGTATCATTTAAATCTACTGCATTCCCCTTCGATAATTCCATTCTCTTCACACTTCCCCTTGAAACTTTTTTACTATAATTTAGTTAATTTCATTTTATCAAGTTACAATATTACAAAGTGTAAATTTTTCGTAAAGACATCCGTACAACCTAATGTTTTAATTCAAATAATAAATTAATATTCGTTTTTAATACTCTTTCTAACTGTTTTTTTTGTTTTTCAGCTTGCACTTTTTCTGCTAATGCAGACTGTTCACATAAAACTTTAAACGTTAATCCCTCTTCGCTTTCTGTTATAGATATGGTATCAACAAGCGATCGTTGCCTTACATTTAAAGCAGCTGAAAATTGTAAAACAGCTCCTAATAGGCGGATTTTTTTTTGTTCACTTTTATCAAACCAACCTTCAAATGGAGATAAATGTTGTTTAAATAGCATTTTTGATTTATAAGATGCAATAAGTGCTAACCTCACTCTATCTTTATGCATCATGCCATCAATTGTCTTATTCGCTAATAAATAAAACGTATGTAAACGACTCGCTTCTTCGTCTATATATTTGCCTATATTAAATACTTTCGCTGCTTGATGGAACACTTCCCAGTCTTTTACTGACATAGAAATAAGCCCTATTTCCTCAAGTTGTTTGCAAATTAGTCTTCCATGTTTAATAAGTTGAATAACAAATTCCATGTCCATTTCGTATTCATATGATAGTAAATGCAAACTTTCTTCAACTACGTTCGGATAATATGAAATCCCCAAATCTTTTGTCAACTCTTCATAGAAAACACCTTCTCTTAACCCTTTTCTACTTAATACAAATGCCGGTGCCTCTATAACATTAACAAGTGTATGAAATACTTCAACCGCTGGAATAATCGTATCTGCTCGATCTTTTGCCAATCCTTCCAATTTCTGAAGTTCTATGAACGACAATTTTTCTAATTCCTCTTTTACACTTTCAATATCTTCTTCTTTCATCTTGTATAAATGTAATCCTGCTATAGGATAACATATTAAATTTTGATGGATTTTTACTAAGTTCCTAGCACTACCACCAATTGCAATAAGAGGCAATTTCTTATTGATTAACCATGGTAACGTTCGAAATTGAGACTCTAAATACTGTTGCATTCCCTCTAACTCATCTTTAATAGGAATATCACCTTTAATAAATTGTTGCTTTAAAGAAAGTGCCCCAAAAGGAAAACTATGGTACTCTAAAATCTCTCTATTTCTAAAGTATGTAACTTCCGTACTTCCCCCACCAATATCTACCGTTATTCCTTCTGAAAACGATGTAGAATTCATAACCGCCAAGTATCCGTAACGCGCTTCCTCATACTCTGATAATACTCTAAGAGTAAAGTCTGTTTGTCCTTCAACAAGCTTTTTAATTTCCTCTTGATTCTCCGACTGTCTAATTGTTGCTGTTGCAACACAAAGTACATGATGCAACTGATGGAATCTTGTACTTTCTTGAAATTGAAATAATGTCTGTAATAATACTTCTATTCCCTCTTCATTCAACACACCATCAATTAAGTAATTCCTTAACCTCGCAACAACTTTCGTATTTTCAATCTCTTTATAATAACCTCCATTTTGCTTTTCATAAATAACTAAACGCATTGTATTAGATCCAATATCTATAATGGCATACTGTTGTTTTAATATTTCTTTCAAACTTCTCACTCTTTCATTATCAAATTTCAAAAACATATTCTATTACTATTATACAAAATAGTTGTTTTTTGTAACAATATTGCTTTAATATTGAAAATATATACAATCACTTTTTGCGTATAATAAATACCTATTTTATTTATGGTATAATAATGAAAAATTGAAAGGAGATTCAATATGAAACCTTCACAACCACAATCTCAATTACAAAATCAACATTCTATTAATCGACTAGCTCAATCTATTTTCGTTGTGAATCGTCATGCTAAAGCAGCTACTAATCCTAAATATTTATACTGGTTAAAAAAGACAGCTTTAGAACGTTTGATTGCTGAAAAAAAAGCAATTAAAGAAGGATTACATTTTTCTAGAAACCCACGTTTTAGCCAACAACAATCTGATGTCCTTATACGTTTAGGCGATTATTTTTTCCACATCCCTCCTACGAAAGAAGATTTTCGAATTCTACCGCATCTTGGTCATCTTGAATCCTCCTATCGAAATCCGAAAACAACCTTATCATTAACAGTAGCAAAAAAAACACTTCAAGATTATATTGGTCCTGAAGCATTAAAACAAGAAAAAAAATTAAGTGAACCTGTTCCATGGTATAGTCGTACTTATACAAAAAAATAAAACAGTTTGGCCTACACTTGGCCAAACTGTTTTATTTTTTCTCTTCTTTAATTTTAATATTTGCTTGTTTATAAAAAGCTACTTTTTCTGTATTATAAGACTTTGTGAATTCATTAAATTTATCTTTTTCTGACTCAATATCCTTATAAGACTGATTTACTACTTTTACTTTTTCACTAATATCTTTTAATTTAGTACCTTTATCTTGTAACATTGTATATAACTCTTTTTCTTGTTTTAAAGATTTGTCATAGCTGTCATACATTTTATTAAATGAATCGTGGCGTTTCTCATACGTGCTTTTCACTTTATCAGCTTGATCTTTCAATTTCTTATCTTCAATTTTCTTTACATACTTATCAGCTGACTTCACTTCTTCTTGCGCTTTATTTAAAACTTCTTTTTCTTTTGTAAGCACTTTTTCTCGTTCAGTTGTATTTTTCACTGCTTGATTCAGTTTTTCTTTAACAGTTTGATTATTATCTTTTCCTTCTTGCACAATTTGGTTATATAATTCTTGTCCTTCTTTCTCTAAAGTCTCAAGTTTTTTTGCATCTTCAAACATTGTTTTTTCTTGTTTAGCAGCGTTTTCAAACGCTACATATAATTCTTCTTCTGGTTTCGGACCGAAACAACCGGCTAATAAAATCATTGATAATGCAGTTACAATTGCTAATTTACTATATTTCAACATCTCTTCCTCCTACTTATAAACGACCATCGTGTAATATAAAAAAGTTATAAAATATGTAATTGTTCTATACACTCGCATCTTTTTTACGAAGATCATTAATATTGTTTGTACAAATTATTACTTGATATTACATTCTTCTTTTTGAATTATTTAGCAATTCCATATCCATCTTTAAGTATACTACTTCGTGTTTTTTAAGGCCTGTTCACACTATGTATTACTTTAATGTCCACGGAATTTCACCTCAGTCTTAATAAGACTATAATAATTCACCTGATAAAAGGTGATTACTCCGCTCTCACGTCTATCATTCCCTTTCCAGCTTTCTATCAATTAATCTCTTTGTTCATTTTACACAGTACAATCGATGTCTCGCAACAACTTACAAATATTCTTTTCATTTCCTAAAAAGGAAAAGTGTAGAGCTTGCTTTCCTCTACACTTTTAAAATAAAACACACTGTGCAAATTGCATTGGCATTACCATCATAATTATATGCTTATTTCATATATTTTTAAAGACTTTTATTACAAACGTGGCGTTTTTTTGTAATAAAAGTCAAAAAAATGTTACAAACAAAACATCTTCCTATCATATATCTTCAAATCAAAGCTTCACTCATTTTCTTGCAAATTTCTATACTGGTACAATTGATTTTGCGACTTTCTCAACAGTTCTTCAAACGTTTTTCCTTCTACTGGATAGCTAGCTGCTCCAAATAAAAGAGTGACACTGAGTAAATCCCCTTCTATTTCACTTTCAATATTTTTCATTAATCGTTTTGTTATTGTTGATGTTTCATGACCATTATCAATTGCTACAATAACATACTTATTTTCATCCCACTTTGTAACAACATCGCCCTTCCGAATTGTCTTTACAATGGTATTCTCTAATTTTTGTACTAACACTCCCAATTTTTTTTCTTGCAACGTGTCTTTTAATCCTTCCCATTCTTTTACAGAAAGAATGTACACTGTAATATTACGAGAGTCTCTTTCAGATAAAGCAGCTACTTTCCCAAAAAAATCAACAACAAAATCGTTGCTTGCCATTCCTCCTACTTCCACATCCATACGCTCGCTCGCTCTTTTATCGTACCAATGTCCAAAATAATAACTTAGTATCATTTGCAATATATAAATAATAAAGACGGTATAAAATGATCGTGAATCTAGTTTTGCAATTACATCCTGAAGTGCAATCCATTCTGTAACTGCCACAGTATTACCAAGCAATAATCCACTAATTTTCCCTTTATGTTTCATACTTTTCCCCCTTTTATACCAATATATGTTTCTATATCAATAATGTTTTTCTACAAAATAAAAAATGTACATATCCAATGTACATTTCCGCTTAAGCTTGTATACCTTTTCTACTCTATTTCATATATATAATATATAACTTTTATAGAAAGGAGTAATCTATATGCTACAAAAAGAGAATCTATCAGATGCTATGCGTTTACTAGCTGGTTTTCTATTATCATTAAAATTATTATTTACCTCTTTCGGCATACACTTTATTACAAACGATCAAATCGACGCTATTGTTAATGTTGTTTCATTTTTATTTATTCTATACTTTGGCTACAAAAATAACTATGTAGGAAAAAAAGGAGTGGAGCAAAAGAAAATACTCAAAAAACACAACCTTCACTAAAAAAGGAACCTTTTGTACAGGTTCCTTTTTATCATTGACGCACAACAACTTCATTTGTTTGCAATGGGCCATATGATACCTCTTTGTCTTGAAATGTATATGTAGCCTGAAAGAATACTTGTTTAAGAGCTTTATCTTTATTAGCTTTTATTTTACAACGTAGTTCCACCTTCTCATTTGGTAACAAATCATCAATTCGCCATCTTACAAGCTGGAATAAAAACTCACTTATCCCCTTATCAACTTTTAAAGAATTAGGAATATAAGCAAAGTAATCTCGAATCATATGACTTACAACAACTCTCGAAATCATTTCTAACCCTTTATTTTCCACTTCAATTCGCATAATAAGTATGTCGTTTACATCATAGGTCAATTCATACGAAAATTGTTCTGTATACATACTACCAATTTGTAATGTAACGGCTATTTGAGGAGGTTCGTTTTCCTTTTTCGATCCGTCAATCCACAATACTGGTTGTAGCGGTATTGAATACTTTCCTGTATCCGAAATTCTTCCCCATATTTTCATAATATATATTCACCTCATTTCAGATGTACCATACACACAATGAATTCCCCAGATTACTAAAGTTTGCTACAAGCAATGTTTAATATTTCTCTTCCTTTTATCCTATTCGACAATATGAAGAAAAAACCATTTTTCATCTATTAACAGAAGGTGTTCTTAATGAAAATTTTTTACAATTTACTTTATGGCAATATTCAGTATGGCTCACTTGCTCTCCACTCATATGAAAGAATATTTTGGCGGAAGAAAAAGTTTGCCTTATAGTCAAATTTGACTATAATATTCTTTATGGCATATTAGTGCACTTATGGAAAAGAAATTAAAATCAACTATACATTTAAATTTTTATCCACTGCACTCAAAACTTAATATAGTTTACTTATTTCTAAAGGAGGGTTATATTTGGAAACTCAACCATTAAAAAAAGACACCAACAAGACAAAATTTGTTGTTGCTGGTTTACTGCTTGGTATATTAATGGCCGCAATGGATAATACAATCGTTGCAACCGCAATGGCAACAATTGTTGGAGACCTAGGAGGATTTGATAAGTTCGTTTGGGTCACATCAGCTTATATGGTAGCAACAATGGCAGGGATGCCTATCTTCGGGAAACTTTCTGATATGTACGGACGGAAACGTTTTTATATTGGGGGCCTCATTTTTTTCTTATTCGGTTCTGCGCTTTGCGGAACAGCTTCAAGTATTGAGCAATTAAGTATTTATAGAGCTATTCAAGGTATCGGTGGTGGTGCCCTTATGCCTATCGCCTTCACAATTATGTATGATATCTTCCCACCAGAAAAACGCGGGAAGATGACAGGACTATTCGGTGCTGTTTTCGGGACATCTAGTGTATTCGGTCCTTTATTAGGTGCTTATATTACAGACTATATAAGTTGGCATTGGGTCTTCTATATCAATATTCCATTAGGACTTATCTCCTTTTTCTTCATTACTAAATACTACAGTGAGTCTCTAGAATTTAGAAAACAAAAAATTGATTGGGCTGGTGCTATTACACTTGTCATAAGTATTGTTTGCTTAATGTTTGCATTAGAACTTGGTGGTAAGGAATATGCCTGGAATTCCACTGTAATTATTGGCTTATTTACAACAGTAGTTATTACGCTTATTATTTTCTTCTTTGTAGAACGAAAAGCAACCGAGCCTATTATTTCGTTCCATCTATTTAAAAAACCTTTATTCGCAGCTAGTCAAGGAGTTGCCTTTTTCTATGGTGCCGCTTTTATTATCTGTACAGTTTATATTCCAATCTTCATTCAAGGCGTTCTTGGAGGTTCCGCCTCTAATGCTGGATTAATTTTAACACCAATGATGGTCGGTTCTGTAATTGGAAGTCAAACAGGAGGACAATTAGCTTCTCGAACAAGCTATCGTAACATTATGATGGTATCTGGTGTCTTCTTCGTTCTTGGTATTTATTTATTAAGTACTTTAACAATGGAGACACCTCGTTTACTCGTAACACTATTTATGATTCTCGCTGGGCTTGGTGTTGGCTTCTCATTCTCAGTATTAAGTATGTCCTCTATTCACAAGTTGGAAATGCGGGACCGTGGTTCGGCGACATCAACAAACTCATTCTTCCGATCACTCGGTATGACTCTTGGTGTAACGATTTTCGGTACAATTCAAAATCATATTTTTACAGATAAACTAAACTCTGTATTCCCCCCTGAACTAGCAAAATTAGCTCCAAAAGGCGGAGACACAAGTTTCTTATTATCACCAGGCGCTACCGCCAAAATTCCTGCTGAAATATTAGCGGGTATTAAAGAAGCTCTCGCTACATCTATTGCGAACACATTCTTCTGGGCACTCATCCCGGCTGTACTAAGTATTATTTGTATTTTACTTATGGGAAATGAACGCCTCTTTACAGGTCCTAAAAAGAAAGAAAAACAAAAGCAAGTTAGTTAATATAAAAAAGAAGCGGCATATCCCTTTATGAAAAAGGATATGCCGTTTATAATATGTATAAAGTGAAACTTTAATCAGTGGGGGCATCCCCCCACTGATTATTAGCCCTCACCAATCGGGCTTTTACGGGCAGTTAATGCGGGATAAAGTTTTTATATACAGGAGTTGAGACAGCATGAGCATGAAATTAGTCATTCTCGGCTTGCTACTCGAAGGAGATAAACATCCATATGAAGTGCAGCATATTATGAAAGAACGACAAATGGATTGTTACATTAAATATGCTAAAGGATCACTTTATTACGCCTTCGAGCAATTAGAAAAGCAAGGCGCAATTCATATTACAAATGTAATTAAAGACACAAATCGACCTGACAAAACGATTTTTCATATAACAGAAGAAGGTAAAAAACTATTTCACACTTTACTATTAAAACAATTCGAAGCCAAAAACCAAATATATAAACCTATTTATTCAGCCTTATCTTTCGCTCACTTTAGCAATGATCACGAATTAGTTCCTATTTTAGAAAAAAAGAAAAACGATACTCTTCAATATTTACATACTATGCAAACGATATATGATTGTAATAAAGGAAAGGTTTCACGTGCACAACTATATATTCTGCAAAGTGTAATTGAGCATATTACAGTTGAATTACAATGGCTAAACACCCTCCTTAAAGATGCTATAGCAGGCCGACTTTCAGAAGTTGCTATAGATGAAAATTGAGCTATGAAAGAAGACATCCTACTTCTTTCATAGCTCAATTTCTCTTTTTATACTGTAATATTATTAGTTAATCCAGAATAAAAAGTCATAATAATAAGAAATAAAAACTTTTGAATTTTCTTATTTTAAAACAGTAGACAAAATTCCAAAAATTGTGTTAGAATTTGTTTCAATATCATATCGCTTGTTAAATTCCTTTCAAAAGGAAAATAGGTACACGAAAGTTTCGTTTCGTGTTTAAAAGGGAAGCTTGGTGAAACTCCAACACGGTCCCGCCACTGTAAATGCTGAGATTTCTTTTTAGTGCCACTGTGAAAACGGGAAGGTGAAAGAAATTATATGAAGCATAAGTCAGGAGACCTGCCTGTTTTAACAACACTGATAGATTCACGGATGATGATGAGGTGTTAAAACAAAAAGGAAGGCTTATTTTCTATGCCTTTATACTTTTTGTTATAGGTATTTCCTAGTAAACGGAAGTGCTTACTTTTAATTAGGGAGGAATTTGAAATGGCAATTCAAACAAGTAACTTAGGTTATCCACGTATCGGATTACAACGAGAGTGGAAAAAAACATTAGAAGCTTTTTGGTCCAATAAAATCAATGAAGAACAATTTTTAACAACAATGAAAGAAATCCGCCTTCAACACGTAAAAGTACAGCAAGAAAAAGGGATTGAACTCATTCCAATTGGCGACTTTACATATTACGATCACGTTTTGGATACCGCTTATATGCTAGGATTTATCCCATCACGTTTTTCTGAGTTTACATCTTACCTTGATGTATATTTCGCAATGGCGCGTGGCTCTAAAGATCACGTAGCTTCCGAAATGACAAAATGGTTTAACACAAACTATCATTATATCGTTCCTGAATATGAAGAGGGATTACAAATCTCTTTAAAAGATAATCGTCCACTTCGCTTATACGAAGAGGCAAAACAAGAATTAGGCGTAGATGGCAAACCTGTTATTTTAGGACCATATACTTTTTTGAAATTAGCTAAAGGCTATACACAAGAGCAATTTGCTACTATTTTAAAACAGTTAGTTGCACCATACGTACAACTGCTTTCAGAACTACATGCAGCTGGTGCACCAGCCATTCAAGTTGATGAACCGATTTTTGCTTCTTTAACGAAAGAAGAAGTTCAACAAGCAAAAGAAATTTATGAAGCTATTCGTAAAGAAGTTCCAAATGCGACTCTTCTTTTACAAACATATTTTGATAGCGTAGAAGAAAACTATGAAGAAATTATTACATTCCCGGTATCCGGTATTGGATTAGATTTCATTCATGGTAAAGAAGGTAATTTAAATGCTATTTCAAAATATGGATTCCCAGCTGATAAAACTTTAGCTGTCGGTTGTATAGATGGCCGTAACATTTGGAGAGCTGACCTTGATGAAGTCCTTGAGCTATTTACAACGTTACAAAAACAAGTCCAAACGAAAGATATCATCGTTCAGCCTTCTTGTAGCTTATTGCATACACCAATCGATAAAACAGAAGAAACTCACTTATCGACTGAGCTGTTTGATGCGTTAGCATTTGCAAATCAAAAATTAGAAGAGTTAGTTCTTATTCATTCCGCTCTCACTCAAGGTACAGAAAGCATTAGTAATGAGCTGGAAACATATCGAAACGTACATCATACAATTCGTTCATCTGCTGCACGTAACCGAGAAGATGTCAAAGCAGCACGAACAGCACTAAAAGAAGAAGATTTTTCACGCCCTCTTCCATTTAAAAAACGATACGAATTACAGCAAGTTGCCCTGGAGTTACCGCTATTACCAACAACGACCATTGGTAGCTTCCCGCAAACAACTGAAGTTCGTCAAACGCGAAAAGAATGGCGTAACGGCGTTATTTCAAATGAACAATATGAACAATTTATTGAAAAAGAGACAGAAAAATGGATTCGTTACCAAGAAGAAATTGGTCTTGATGTCCTTGTACATGGTGAATTTGAAAGAACTGACATGGTCGAATATTTTGGTGAGCGCCTTGCTGGTTTCTCATTCACTAAAAACGGTTGGGTACAATCTTACGGTTCCCGCTGCGTAAAACCACCTGTTATTTATGGTGATGTAGCCTTTATTAACGGCATGACTATTAAGGAAACAGTTTATGCACAAAGCTTAACGGAGAAAGTTGTAAAAGGAATGTTAACCGGACCTGTTACAATTTTAAATTGGTCCTTCGTTCGAAATGATATTCCAAGAAAAGAAGTTTCGTATCAAATTGCACTAGCTCTTCGTCACGAAATTGAACTACTTGAATCTTCCGGAATTAGAGTAATCCAAGTCGATGAGCCCGCACTTCGTGAAGGAATGCCACTAAAAGAAAAAGATTGGGATGCTTATATTACATGGGCAGTACAATCCTTCCTTTTAGCAACTTCTTCTGTAGCAAATGAAACACAAATTCATACTCATATGTGTTACAGTAACTTCGAAGATATTGTTGACGCGATTCGCGCATTAGATGCAGATGTAATTTCTATCGAAACATCAAGAAGTCACGGAGAATTTATTGATACTTTAAAACATACAACATATGAAAAAGGCATCGGCCTAGGTGTATATGATATTCATAGCCCACGTGTACCGAGTAAAGATGAAATGTATAAAATCGTAGAACAATCTTTACAAGTATGTGATCCTAAATATTTCTGGATTAATCCTGATTGTGGTTTAAAAACGAGAAGAACAGAAGAAGTTATTCCAGCTTTAGAACATATGGTGCAAGCAGCGAAAGATGCTCGTTCCCTTTTAAAAACAAACGCATAACAAAAATGGGTTATCCTTTTCTCAGGATAACCCATTTTTTATTCTTTACTTTCAAAAAAGAATTCGTATTGTATTTTATATAATTCATCATCCGTTGGCTCTTCAAGAGGAATTGCTTGTAATACAACTGTATACTCACCATTTGGAATAGGTATTTGAAATTTATTAGAAAGAATACTCGTTATAACGATACTTTCATTTTCAACTGTAAAAGGAACCGTAATCGTTCTAACTACTTCTTCTTTTTCAATATGTTTCCCTGGGGTCACTTTCACTTCACAAGTATAATCAGAAAGCGCTTCAAAAATAACAGTTCCATCTGCCTTAGCATAACCTCTTTCAAAATCTTCATCAGTCCAATCTACATAAGGCTGCTCACCGTCATAGTTCATCAACATTAATTGCGAATAAGAAATCGTTAACTCCATAGTTCCCCTTCTCCTTCATTATGAAATATACAACTACTACTTCACTTCAAATTTTACTCGCGTACCATCTGGGTATTTATCTAACTTATTCCCTACCCAAGAGCCTGCTCCGCGGTTATCCGCCGGACTTATATATTCAATATGTGCTCCTTTTCCGCCTTCCTTGCACATCGCCATTGGCCATTCATCACGATCATACCCTTTTTTTGATGGATATGGTGCTAACGACAATTTCCTTCTATCTGCAGCACCACCACGATCGATTGTACAAACTTCTGAATGCCCTTCTTTTATAGCATCCGTAATATGTTTTCCTGTCTCTGGATAACGTTCTTTCGGAAATTCTAACACTTGATCATACGTATTCGTTTTCTTTACACTTGTTTCCTCTGGCACAAGTACTTCATAAACTGCTACTAAAATAGACAGAATTGCGATAATTGAAATGATAATACCTTTTAATTGCTTCATGTATACCTCCATGTTTCTACCAGTTTCTTTTCCTCCGTTATTATAACAAACTTCTTCTGTATATGTTTTCAGACATTATTGCAGCTCTTCTTCGCTATTCCGCCAAAAACTCTCATTTTTCTTCATCTTTTCACTAATGCTGTAGAAAACTAATAACCTTCCGACATTCTTTTTCAAAGGAAGTCCTCATAAAAGATTGAAATGATATATACGATACTTTTTGGGGAGGAAATATTATGGAAGCTACCTATAAAACGAAAGATGTCACGAATAAAACAGGCATCCCAAAACATATAGTTCGCAAATATAGTCAACTGTTAGAGGAACATGGTTATATGATTTCCAAAACAGCTGATGCTCGTATTTATAAGCTGGATGATTTAAAACTATTGAAATCTATTCATGAAAGAGCTGCTACACTGCAAGAAGATATTTCAGAAACGATACCAATTATTTTAAAAGAAAAAGAGGCCCCACCTGTACCAGTTATACAAGATAAACAAGAAATACAACCGAAAGAAAAAGAAGATGGGCGTAACTTTGAGGAGTTCATGTTAAAACTTGAAATGCTCGCTCAATTAAATGAAGCAATTATTCATCAAAATTCTACTCTAATTACACAAAATCGTTTAAAGGATGAGAAACTAGACGAATTGATGCAACAAGTTTATGTAAAAGAAGGCTCTCAAGAAAAAATGCTTCAAGAGTTAGTCGATCACGCCGCTCAAACAGATGCATTGCAAAAAGAAAAGATGGACTTATTAATGAATCATATGTATAAACGAGAATCCAAACAGGAAGAAAAAATGAATAAACTTGTTAGTCAAATTTATAACAAGGATAGTAACCGTGATGCACAGCTTATGCAAGTTATTCGAGAAATTCAAGAAACAAAAAGAATGGTTGCTGCCTCAAAAGAGCAAAGCTTCTTTCAATCATTTAAAAGTTTATTTAGCCGAGCAAAACAAGAAAAAACAAACGAATAAACAATATAAAATAAAAAGTTACCTTCCATCGGTAACTTTTATTCCTTATTTTGTACAGCTGGTAATATAATAATTGCTTCAGTGCCTTTTCCGCTCTCACTCTTATATTCCAATGTACCATTATGCGCTTGTAAAATACTAAATGTTACCATAAGCCCTAATCCTGTTCCTTTTTCTTTTAAAGAATAATATGGTTGCCCCAGCCTTGCTAACTGTTCTTTCGTCATACCAACACCACTATCTTTAACTCTTATTATGATTGTTTCGTCTTTTTGAATAGCTGTTACTTTTAAATATCCTTTATTTCCTTGAATTGCTTCAATACCATTTTTAACAACATTCATAATAGCTTGCTTCAATTTTGTCTTATCACCAATCGTATAAAGACTTTCTGAAATTTCAACTTGTAAATATACACCTTGCATCGCTGCAAATGACGACATAAGAGTGGTCATTTCTATTAATTGGGCTGATAAACAAATGTGTTCTTTTTTCTCAATTTGCGGCCTTGCTAAATTTAAGTAATCTGAAATAATTTGTTCCGCCCGATCCAATTCAGCTAATACGAGACGCATATAATCCTTATTCTTCACATCTTCCGTGCTTTCTAGCAATTGGATAAATCCACGAACAACAGTAAGGGGATTGCGAACTTCATGTGCCACACTTGCTGCTAATTCACTTACAATATTAAGTTTTTCTGATTTTTGCATCTCTGTACGTAGCAATGCATTTTCATTTAAATATTCAGTTAAATACACCTGAAATACCATTGTCATGACCATGATAAGCGAGGCAAATATAAATCCGCTATATATTTGCGAAATATACGGTGTAAATCCTGTTTCCAAAAGAACATTAATCATGCCTAATACTAAAGAAACAAGCACATAAAATGATGAAATCATAAATGCTAAAATTAATTTCTTATCCTTTGAAAAAAGAGACCATTTCTTTGATAAAAATAGCGGAACTATCAATAGAAATATTACTTCTAAAACTGGAAGAAAGCTCATTCCCTTTAGTAACCATTCATATGCAACAAAAATAACCGCTGGGATTAAACCAACAATCCCACCATATAAAAAACCACTGACAATTGGAATGGGGTGAAAGTTATACCCACACACATTGCCAAAACAAATAGAGTATGTCATGGAGAGAATGAGCGTAACGCTAGATAAAAACATAATAAAGTAACGATTTGGCTTCGGAGGCATTTCTTGATAGCGATTTAAACGAATCGCTTCATATAAAAATAGTGGCAAAATTATGATGGCAATTTGAATCAACAAATCACGGATAAGCTCCATAACCTCTCATCCCCTATATGTATTTTGATATGATTATATCATTTTATAGGTGTATTTGTTTTAAAATTTTGATTTTTCTTAACATATTTGTTAATTCTTTGTTAACAGCTCATAATAATTGTTACAGATTTTCGAAATGATTGTAAACCCTGTACCAAATTTCCTTCATGCAGTATACAATGAATACGGATTACAAAGAAAATATAAAAATACTTTTTTAGACGGACAACTATAGCAAAATACAGCATATAATCCATACTATCTATGTTTACAAATAAGTGATCATTACTTTAGTAGGAGGAAGATAAATATGGCGGGTACTACGCTTGTTTTAAAAGAAGAAAATTTGGTTGTTCTAGAAAATGTTGAAAAATCAGTATATGAAGAGTTACAGCATAAAGCGGGAGAAGAAAACTGCACATGTGCTGTGAACGAATCAGTTGTTCACCTTGGCAAGGTATCCTCTGTACTCTGGAATGAAGATGAAATAGATTGGGAATACGGATATTAAAAAGTCGCTTATAGCGGCTTTTTTTCTCTTTTCTCTCTCTTTCTAAATAACATATACAAAGCGTAATCATAGAAAATATGATAAAATGAACTTAATTTTCAAACGGAAGAAAGGGAGATACAATGGAACAATTCATTAACCCTAGAGTGAAGGACATCCAAATTTCTGGAATCCGTCAATTCTCTAACATGATTCAAAACTATGATAATTTGATTTCTTTAACAATTGGACAACCCGATTTCCCTACACCTTCTCTCGTGAAAGAAGCGGCTAAACGGGCTATTACAGAAAACTATACAAGCTATACACATAACGCTGGTTTACTAGAATTACGCAAGGCAGCTTGTAACTTCGTAAAAGATAACTACGATTTACATTATTCACCTGAAAACGAAACCATCGTTACAATCGGTGCTAGCGAAGCAATTGATGTTGCATTCCGAACGATTTTAGAGCCAGGAACAGAAGTAATTTTACCTGCTCCTATTTATCCAGGCTACGAACCTATTATTCGATTATGCGGTGCAACGCCTATTTTTGTAGATGTTCGTGAAAGTGGATTTCGTTTAACAGCTGAAGCGCTTAAAAATGCTATTACAGAAAAAACAAGATGTATCGTACTACCGTATCCTTCTAACCCAACTGGTGTAACTTTATCCACCGAAGAATTAAAAGATATTGTAGATGTTTTAAAAGATAAAAATATTTTCGTCCTTTCAGATGAAATTTATAGCGAGCTTGTATATGAACAAAAGCATACATCTATCGCCCATTTCCCAGAAATGCGTGAAAAGACAATTGTCATTAACGGTTTATCTAAATCACATTCTATGACCGGCTGGCGTGTTGGACTTTTATTTGCACCAAGCTATTTAGCAGGACACATATTAAAAGTTCATCAGTACAACGTAACGTGCGCTACTTCAATCGCTCAATACGCTGCAATTGAAGCATTAACAGCGGCTAAAGACGCACCTAAAATGATGCGCCACCAATATAAAAAACGCCGTGATTACGTATATAATAGACTCACTCAAATGGGATTAACAGTTGAAAAGCCAACAGGTGCATTTTATTTATTCCCATATGTTGGTCATTTGACATCTTCATCATTTGATTTTGCACTTAATCTTGTTAAAGAAGCAGGACTAGCTGTAGTTCCTGGAACAGCATTCTCTGAATACGGTGAAGGCTACCTTCGCTTGTCCTATGCGTATAGTATCGAAACTTTAAAAGAAGGCTGCGACCGATTAGAAGCCTTTTTAAAGAAAAAAGCTAAGAGTTAAACTCTTAGCTTTTTTTATGCATAATGATCACAAGTTTGACGTTTTAGTAATTTATGAGGAATAATGATACACTTTGCAGTGGATTCTGCATTCTCTACTTTATCAACTAATGCTTTTGCTGCCTCATATCCTAGCTGATAAATATTCACATCAACTGTTGAAAGTGGAGGGCTTGCAATTTCTGATAATAAAGCATTATTAAAGCTTACAATAGAAACATCCTTCGGTACAACGAATCCTTTTTTAGAAAGAGCACTTAACACACCAAGTCCAATTAAGTCATCCGTTGCCATAATTGCCGTCGGCGGTTCCTGCAGTCCCATTAATTCCTCAACGGCTTGTTGACCACTTTCCCTCGAAAAATCAAAATGTAAAATATATTCTTTTGGTAATACAATGTCTGCTAATTTCAAGGCATCACTCATACCAGCTAAACGATCTCTCGTTACAAGTAAATCTGATCCACCACCAATGAACGCGATTTGCTTATGCCCTAATGAAATTAAATATTCTGCCACTTCTCTTGCAGCTGTATAATTGTCATTATCTACATATGTAATTTCATCTTTTCGATCATATGGTTTTCCTATTAAAACAAACGGGAAATTTTGTTCATGTAAATATTGAATAATCCGATCATTCTCTCTTGAATATAAAAGAATAATGCCACCAATTTGGCGTCCCTGTACCATCTTTACGACACCATTAAAAATTTCTTCTTCCGTTTCACCTGTCGACATGTAAAGCGCATAACCTTCTACGTGTGCAAATGAACTAATCCCTCTTATAACTTCTGGGAAAAATGGATTTTGAAAAGCTTTACTTGCAGAACTTGGCATAACAAGACCAAGTGTCTTCGTCGTTTGGTTCGCAAGATTTCTCGCATTTAAATTGGGATGATACCCTAATTCACTCATCACTTTCCTAACACGGCGCTTTGTCTTTTCACTTATACTTGGATTATCAGCAATTACACGAGAAACTGTTGATGGTGCAACATTCGCTTGCTTCGCCACATCTTTAATTGTAACTGTCATAAAAATCCCCTCCTCTCATTTCTCTGCCATTTTTCATATATTTTATCTCGCACTCATTGCAAGTCATAAACTTTCATTTCTTATATCTTGCAAAACTAATCCTATTCTCCCTCTTCATGTATTGTAAGGGATATAGCTATTTTTTCCTATACTATAATATACTATTTATTTCACTTCTTTTCACATGTGATGTCAAATCTCTTTTCATCTCCCTATAAACTTATTTATAGGGAGATGAAAAGAGAAATGGGACGTAATGTCCCATTTTTCATCCTTTTGTACCTCCAGCTGTTAAACCAGAAATAAAGTATTTTTGTAGTGATAGGAATAAAATTGAAATTGGGATTGCAATTAACACAGAACCCGCTGCAAACGTTGTAAATTCATTACCGAATTTTTTCGCAACCATTTCATATAATCCAACTGCTAAAGTATAATTTTCTGGTGTTCGCAAAATAATACTCGCTAAAATGAAATCTGTAAACGGACCAATGAAAGTAAATAACGCTACAACCGCTACGATTGGCTTTGCAAGTGGCATAATGATTTGCCAAAAAATACGAAAATGTCCTGCTCCATCCATACGAGCTGATTCATCCAGTTCTTTCGGAATCGTATCAAAATACCCTTTCATAAGCCATGTATTCATCGGAATGGCCCCGCCTACATAAATTAAAATTAATGCAAGATGTGTATCAATTAATCCTGTTAATTGAGCTAATACGTATAGAGCAATTAACGCTGCAAAGTTTGGAATCATTTGCAGAATTAAAAATGTTAATAAACCATTTTTTCTTCCAACAAAACGATATCTCGAAAATGCATAAGCAGTAAAGCTAATTGCTAACACTGAGAAAATCATCGTTAAAACACTTACTTTTAATGTGTTTTTATACCATAGTAAGTAATTACTATTCTCTAGATCTAATAACTTACGATAATGATCTAACGTTGCATTTTGTGGAATAATACTTGATCCAGATAAACTATCACCCGGATTAAACGATGAGCCAATAATCCATAATAACGGATAGAAAATGATGGCACACATTACGAAAATAACTAAATAACTTAATGAGAGACGTAACATCTTCTGTCTTTTAATATTCATTTACATCATATCCTCTTCTTGGAATGATTTTGTTCTCTTAAATTGCCATAACGCAACTGTAATAACGATTAACGATAATATCATTGTAAGAGCTGCTGCTTTTCCGTACTGCGCTGAAGTCATCGTTAACTTATAAATCCATGAAATTAAAATATCCGTTCCACCTGCGTCTTGTCCAGCTACAGCAGGACCTCCACCGTTAAATAGATAGATGATACTAAAGTTATTAAAGTTAAACGTATATTGCGTAATTAATATTGGCGCTGTTGCGTATAACACTAGTGGCAATGTAATTTTACGAAACTGTTGCCAAGCTGTCGCTCCATCTACTGTAGCCGCTTCATATAATTCTCCCGGAATCGATTGCAGTATACCTGTTGTCATCGCAAAGATAAACGGGAACCCAAGCCACGTTTGAATCATAATTAAAGCAATCTTCGCCCAAAATGGATCTGTCATCCAAGCAATCTTTTCAATTCCGAATAAAGCTAATACTTGATTGTTAATCGCTCCGAATGTTTCATTAAACATACCAGAGAACACAAGAATAGATACGAATGCTGGAACAGCCCACGGTAAAATAAAGATTGTTCGAATAATCGCCTTTCCTTTAATACCGGGCTGATTTACGATAATCGCTAAGAAAATACCAAGCGCAACTTGTAATGTTGTTGCAACGAATGTCCAAATGACAGTCCAAGAGAATACACTTACAAATGTCTCTCTCCACATCGGTAAAGTGAAAATATCAATAAAGTTTTTAAAGCCCACCCAATCTACTAATTTAGCTGGAGGAGAATGATATAAATCATAGTTTGTAAATCCAATTAAAACTACGAAGATGATTGGAAATACGACAACAAAGATAAGTAGTAGAAAACCTGGTGAAACCATTAAATAAGGAAAACCTTGATCTAACAAATTACGGTATTGCTCTTTTACAGAATTTAACGGTGTTCCGATATCACGTTTCTTTCCATTTTGGTATGCATCATATAAGTTAAATGCATATATGCCGAGTCCAAAAGCGATAACGATAAGGGCCAAGATTCCTTCTACTAATAGAAAGACAGAATGGTCACGTGGAACTTCTGTACCAAGCGTTACAATACCCCATAATCCCATATTTAATAAATCAGCAAAGGCTACAATAAATGAACCTGTTAATACTAGAAAAATAAGACCTTTTACAAATTGTTTATTATACATTTGGCCCACGCCTGGAATGATTGATAACATGGTTGCCATTTTCCTATGCTTAGAATGATTCAACCCATTTGCTGGTTCCATAGATGTTTGCATGTTCCTTCCCCCTTTTTTCTTCCTACATGGAAGGGAGAGAATTCGTGCCTCTCATATTAGAGGCACGAATTTCACCTTATTTTTTCTTGTTATGATTTGCCTCAATATTACCTTTAATTTGTTTCACTGCACTATCAAGCGCCGCTTTTGGTGCCTCTTTATCTGTAACAACTAATTGAAGCGCATCTCCAGCTGGTTTCCAAACTTCTTGCATTTCTGGAATGTTTGGCATTGGAATTCCATTTTCAGATTGCGTTGCAACTGCTTTTGCAGCTTCGTTATCTTTAATAATTGGATCTTCCATTACTGATTTTACTGGAGGAATTTCTTTTGTTTTTTCAAATCGAATTTTTGCGTTTTCTTCATTTGTTACCCACTCAGTGAATTTTGTAGCTAAATCATTTTGTTTAGAGAAACTAGTTACATGCCACCCTTTAACCCCAACGAACGTTTTCATTGGTTGACCATTTGGTAATTTCGGCATTGGAGCAACGCCATAATCAATTCCGTTCTTTTCCATTGCTTGGAACGCCCATGGGCCATTCATGATAGATGCTGCTTTTCCTTCATTGAATAACCCATCAGCAGCAGGCCCACCTGATTCACCGATAATACCTTTCGGGAATAATTTTTCTTTGTACCATTTTTGAAGATATTCAGCACCTTGTACTGCTCCGCTATTATTTAATCCAACATCACTTGCATTTGGCTTTCCATCTTTTTCACCAAATACATAACCGCCCATACCTGCCATGAATGCATTAGCAAAGTAGAAGTTATCTCCTAATGCTAAAAATCCGTACTTGCCATCTTTCGTAAATTCTTTTGAGAAGTTAAACAGCTCGTCCATCGTTTCTGGCGCTTTTGGCATTAGTTTTTTATTGTAAATAAAGACTGGCGTCTCAATTGCTTTTGGTAAACCATATAATTTTCCGTTATATGTCTGTGCTTTTATTGATGAATCAGTAAATTTACTCTTTACAGCATCATCTGCTTTCACTTCAGAAAGTAAACCTTCTGTTACTGCATTTCCGATTTGATCGTGTGGCAATGTTACAACATCTGGTCCAGTCCCCGCTGGCCCATCAAGGCGTAACTTCTTCACTTGATCTGTCATTTGCATTTCAACAACTTTTACTTTTACTTTATATTTTTCCTCAAAGCTTTTCACTGCTGCTTCTAAACCAACACCCTTTTTATCATCTTCCCAAACAAGAAGATCATAATCTTTTTTCGCTTTACTTTCCTCTTTTTTCCCTGAATCTTTCGGTCCACATGCAGATAACATACCAATAGATAATGCTGAAACCGTTAATAATGATAATGCTTTCTTCATCCCAAAAACCTCCCTAAATTGTCTATGTACCTCAGTAACTGAAAACGTTTGCATTTAATAGTTTAATTGAAGCGCAAACAATATCTCAATCTATGAAAACGTTTGCGCTATTTGTCTATCATTATACATTCTTTTATTCATTTTGCAAATATTAATTTAAAAATTATGTCATTATACTCTTTATACATTGACTTTATATGAAATGAATACTACTCTTATAAGCAATATTAAAGCTATGAGAAAGGCAATCGTTTGCAATATAGGCTTTATTATTACACTTAAGGGAATACTATGTATAGAGATATTGAAGGGGGATTTTCTATATGTTTAAAGAAGCCATTTATCATAGGCCGAAAGATAATTATGCATACGCTTATGATGAACAAACAATTCACATCCGAGTACGTACTAAGAGAGATGATGTTCAATGCGCCGATCTTATTTACGGTGATCCTTACGAATGGAAAGACGGGAAATGGATATCATCAAGTACACCCATGAAAAAAACGGGTTCTACTGCATTATTTGATTATTGGTCCATTGCAATCGAACCGAAATTTAAGCGCTTACGTTATGGATTTGAATTAAAATCTGAAACAGACACTCTTATTTATGCAGAGCGAGGATTTTTTTCTAGCATTCCAAATGATGATGTTGGTAACTTTTTCTGTTTTCCATTTATTCATGCAGATGATGTATTCAAAGCACCATCTTGGATTAAAGACACCATTTGGTATCAGATTTTTCCTGAACGATTCGCTAATGGCGATAGTACGCTGAATCCAGAAAACACCCTTCCTTGGGGAAGTGCGAATCCAACTACAACTAATTTTTTCGGCGGAGATTTTGCTGGTGTTATTCAAAACCTTAATTACCTTGTTAACCTTGGCATTTCCGGAATATATTTCACACCTATTTTCAAAGCTCATTCAAACCATAAATATGACACAATTGACTATATGGAAATTGACCCACAATTTGGGACGAAAGAAACTTTTAAAGAGCTCGTTGAAGAATGTCATAAGCACGGTATAAAAGTAATGCTCGATGCTGTGTTTAATCATAGTGGATACTTTTTCGAGAAATTTCAAGACGTACTAGAGAATGGTGAGAAGTCCGCATATAAAGAGTGGTTCCACATTCATGAATTCCCGATTATAACCGAACCACTTCCAAATTATGATACTTTCGCCTTTACACCGTATATGCCTAAATTAAATACAGCTCATCCAGATGTAAAAGAATACTTACTTGAAGTAGGACGTTATTGGGTACGCGAATTCAATATAGATGGCTGGCGCCTTGATGTCGCCAATGAAGTCGATCACAACTTTTGGAGAGAATTCCGAACTGAAATAAAGACACTAAATCCTGAAGTATATATTTTGGGAGAAATTTGGCACGATGCCCTTCCGTGGCTACAAGGCGATCAATTTGATGCTGTCATGAGTTATCCTGTTACAAACGCTCTACTTTCTTACTTTGCTAACGATTCCATTAAAGCAAGTGAATTCACGAAGCAAATTACAGAATCTCTACATTCCTACTCTATGAATGTAAATGAAGCAGCATTTCATTTATTAGACAGCCATGATACTCCAAGAATTTTAACAACATGCAACGGAGATAAAAATAAGTTGAAATTGCTCTATGTATTCCATCTTTCTTTCATCGGCTCTCCTTGTATTTATTACGGGGATGAAATTGGTATGGATGGCGGCATGGACCCTGATTGCCGTAAATGTATGATTTGGGATACTAAAGAACAAGATCATGCATTATTTACCCATATACAAACATTGATTTTATTACGTAAAGAACATAAAGCATTTGGAGGACATGGTACTTTTCAATTCATCGAAACAAATGATGAACATAATTATATTTCTTATACGAAAACATATGAGGATGAAACTATCTTTTTCGTTTTAAACCCTACTAATAGTGAAGTTACAGTTTCACTCCCTCTTCATGTTACTGGTAAGAAAATAATTAATATTTATACAAACGAAGAATTTTCAGCGGAAGCAAGTGTATTACAAGTTACACTTCCTCCATATGGATTCTCCATATTAAAATGGTAATCCAAAAAGCCTTATGCCAAGTTTGAAGTGGCATAAGGCTTTTTCTTATTTCAATTTGAATACTATCGCTTCATACGGACGTAATGAAATGTTATCTATCGATCCGATTTCTACATCGTAATTGTGTATAAATAACTCTGATTCACTATAACCAATATCCTTAGGCATTTCAAATACACTTTCATCCGCAGTAAAGTTTGCAATGACAAGTAGTTTTTCATCTCTATATGTTCTTACATAAGCAAAAATAGAAGGGTCATTATCTAATATTAAATCATATGATCCATATACAACTATTTCATTATTTTTGCGTAGTTCAATTAATTTCTTATAGTAATAAAAAATTGAACCTTCATCTTGAATTGCTTGTTTCACATTAATCTCTTTATAGTTAGGATTTACAGTAATCCAAGGTTCACCTTTTGTAAATCCAGCGTGATTCTGATCATTCCACTGCATCGGAGTTCTAGCATTATCACGGCCCTTTATATAAATAGATTCCATTACTTTTTCTATATCTTCACCATGGTCTATCACTTTTTCTTTATACATATTTAACGTTTCAATATCTCGATATTCATTAATCGACTCAAATCGGACGTTCGTCATTCCGATTTCTTCTCCTTGATAAATATATGGCGTTCCTTTCATCATATGAAGAACTGTCGCTAACATTTTTGCTGATTCAATGCGATACATTCCATCATTACCAAAACGAGATACAACGCGAGGCTGATCATGATTATTCCAATAAAGGCTATTCCATCCTGTATGCTCTAATGCTTTTTGCCACTTTGTTAAATTCTCTTTTAAAGTAAGAAGTGAGCATGGTTTTACATCCCACTTTCCACCTTCTCCTGAATCTAAATCCATATGTTCAAATTGGAATACCATTTGCAACTCTTTTCGTTCTTCTCCAGTATACAGTTGGGCTTCTTCTGTCGTTACACCTGGCATCTCACCAACCGTCATAATATCATAATGCGATAATACTTCTTCATGCATTTCATGTAAATATTTATGAATGTTTGGACCGTTCATAAAATGTTTATGACCTGAAACATAACCATCTTCATCTGTTTCAACAGCTGGTAGCCCTTCTTCTTTAGATATAAAATTGATAACATCCATGCGGAATCCATCAATTCCTTTTTCTAACCAAAACTTCATCATCTCATAAACATCTTGTCTTACCTTTTCATTATCCCAGTTTAAATCTGGCTGTTTTTTAGAAAACAGATGTAAATAATATTCATCCGTCATTTCATCATACTGCCATGCAGATCCACTAAAAGCAGCTCCCCAGTTGTTCGGTTCTTTCCCTTCTTTTCCAGGACGCCATATATAGTAATCTCTATATTTATTATCTTTTGATTTACGTGATTCAATAAACCAATTATGTTCATCAGATGTATGATTAACAACTAAATCCATCATCAGTTTCATATTGCGTTCATGCATTTCATGTAATAGCTCATCCCAATCTTCCATTGTTCCGAACTCGTTCATAATTTTACAATAATCGCTTATATCATAACCATTATCATCATTTGGAGATTCATAGACTGGTGATAACCAAATCACATCAATCCCTAATTCTTTTAAGTAATCTAGCTTTGAAATAATCCCTTGAAGATCTCCTATACCATCACCGTTACTATCCATAAAGCTACGAGGATAAATTTGATATACTACGCTTTCTTTCCACCATTGTTTTTCCATTATGCTACCCCATTTCATTCATTTTTCTCTTTTTCAAGGCGCAAACGTTTTCATTAATGAATGATAACAGATTCTATCTCAATTTAAAATAGCGCTTACAATTTTTATTGTTCTTTTTCTAAGAAAACATATGAAAATTACTAATAACTCTCCAATAAATGAAAACGTTTTATTTTTTTATTTATTTTTTGAATCTATTCGTTTATAATGAATTCAAAGAAAACGTTTGCATAATTATTTCTAGGGGGAAATACCATGGCAGAACTTAAATTAGAAAACATTTATAAGATATATGATAATAACGTAACAGCTGTAACTGATTTTAATTTACACATTCAAGATAAAGAATTTATCGTATTTGTCGGTCCTTCTGGATGCGGAAAATCTACAACATTACGAATGGTAGCTGGACTTGAAGATATTTCAAAAGGCGAGTTTTCAATTGATGGTAAACTAATGAATGATGTTCCTCCAAAAGATCGAGATATCGCAATGGTATTCCAAAACTACGCTCTTTATCCACATATGAGTGTATATGATAATATGGCATTTGGATTAAAACTTCGAAAAATACCAAAAGATGAAATCGATCGTCGTGTGAAAGATGCAGCAAAAATTTTAGGACTTGAACAATATTTAGATAGAAAACCGAAAGCATTATCAGGTGGACAGCGCCAACGTGTTGCGTTAGGTAGAGCAATCGTTCGAGATGCAAAAGTTTTCTTAATGGATGAACCATTATCAAACTTAGATGCTAAACTCCGTGTTGCAATGCGCTCAGAAATTTCTAAGCTACATCATCGCCTGGGAACAACAACAATTTATGTAACACATGACCAAACAGAAGCAATGACTATGGCTTCGCGTCTTGTCGTTATGAAGGATGGAAAAATCCAACAAATTGGAACTCCAAAAGAAGTATACGAAACACCAGAAAACATTTTCGTGGGTGGATTTATCGGCTCACCAGCGATGAATTTCTTCCGTGGTAAATTGACTGAAACCGATTTCGTTATAGATAATACTATAAAAATTAAAGTATCTGAAGGAAAAATGAAGATGCTACGTGAACAAGGCTATGTAAATAAGGAAATTGTTTTAGGTATTCGCCCAGAGGACATTCATGATGAACTACTATTTTTAGAAGCTTCGCAATCTACTGCCTTCACAACAAAAATTGAAGTCGCTGAATTATTAGGTGCTGAATCCATTTTATATATGAAACTTGGAAATCAAGATTTTGCAGCACGTGTAGATGCAAGACATACGTTTTCACCTGGTGACCAAATTAAATTAGCATTTGATATGAATAAAGCGCATTTCTTTGATAACCAAACTGAACAACGTATTCGCTAAAAAATTTATCTTTACTATACACATACAAAAAAACCGTCCACATATATTGAGGGCGGTTTTCATTATTATACTAGGGCTTCTACTGTATGAAATGATTGTCCTTTCGTGCTAATAATACCGAAAATCGGTAAATCACTAAGCACCACTTCTTCTTGCTGTTTCATAAAAGATGACGTTAATTGTTTTATCTCTATCCAAACGTCATTAATACAAAGTACATTGGAATCGTTCTCTTGTTGGCGAGAAAAAATAGAATCTATTTTATATAAACCAGCATTTTGAAAAAGCATATCAATGCGACTGAATGCATTCAAAGTAATGCTAATAACGCGTTGCCAATCTCCTTGCTTTCCCATATCATAGGATACAAAAAGTGCTTCTCCGCCTAGATTCATAATTTCCTCCACTGTTGCTTGTCCACTCTCTTGATCAATGTCCGTCACAATAACTTTTGCGCCTTGTTTAGCCAACAAAAGAGCTGTATTACGTCCAATACCGATGCCACCGCCAGTTACGATAGCAACTTTTCCTGCAAGCTTCATTTTCATTACCCCTTCTATAAGTCTTACCGTCATTCAGTATACTCCTTTATAAGAATAATCTGCAAGCAAGAAAAATCGCTATTTTATTTGTGAACGCTTACTTTTTATCCTTCTTTTTTCTTACTATTACGCTGATCAAAAACTAGACCGATAAAAATGAGAATACCCCAAAAAATTATGCTTCCTCCTGTCATTTTAACTTCCCCCTTATTATATAAAGTGAAATTTTACTCAGCTCCAATATAGCTTAATAAAGATATTATTTTTAATCATTATACCATTTTCTTAATTTTCAATCGATTATAAATGGAAATGACACATTTTAGCTTTTCCTTACTGTAAACATTCCCAATATACTTATAAAATCAAAAAGACCCTTTTATATATAAAAAGGTCTTTTTTCATTATACAAGACTTATTACTTTCGTTTTTGTCATTAAATCCTGAAAACCACAATTATCTTTGCGGAACAACATCATATATACATTACATATTAATGGAATTCCTAATAGCAATACGTTCGGTAATAACACTACAAAAAATCTTATAATTAATGTTTGCAACGTTAGCTTTTCACTCTTCAATGAAATTAATTTTATTCTCGTTACCTTTTTACCAAGAGTTACACCGTTCCAAAGAAAGGGTAATACAATAAAATATATCGCCATTAATATGAAAACTACTGCGAAATCATATCTAAAATCACCTAAGCTTATATTAAAGCGCTTAAACATAGCACTATAGTTTCCGGTCATAATAGCTACTACTGCACCATACATAACCGAGATTAAAAACATGTCAATTAGGGAAGCACCTATGCGATTCATTACAAGCGCTGGACGATGCATCTTTAACTTCATTTTATGTCGACTCCTTCATTTCCTTCTTTACCCGTCTCATCGTACCACTTCTAAAAAACATTGTAAACTAGCGTTTCTCTTACTTTTCTTGTACAATTTGTTACAATAGCATTATAAAGGAGGTTCCCATATTGAAAAAATGGATAATCCTATTCGTCGCCTTCCTATTAACTGGTTGTGCAGGAAACACAAGTCACTTAACTTATACGGTTAACGATGAATACGAACTCATACGTACTTCTGGAAATGCATTTGAACTTTTCCCCTCGCAAGATGCTGTATATGCCACACAATACATTCCTGCAAAAATTACAGACATTGCTTGGGATGATAAATACATTATTGCAAAACAAACTGAGGAAAAATCAGATCCAAATAACCCTGACGCAGCAATTGCAAATAGAAAAAGTGAACATTATTGGATTATTGACGTAAAGCACAATAAACGTTTCGGTCCCTACAATGAAAAGCAATTTAATGAACAAAAAGATGCGTTTAAAATTAAGGTGCCTTTTCAAAATGTAGATTTATACATAAAAGAAATAAAAAAACAGTCAGCATAATATTTGAATGCTGACTGTTTTGTCTTACATTATTTTAGTGAGATGTTAAACGTTTGTGGCTCTTTTACAACATCTTGTGTTTCTGAATCTCCTGCAAGTAAATCATCAGTTGTAAACTGAATATCCTTTACCTTGTCTTTTCCATCGTCAAGTATTAAACCAATAATACCATCTCTTGTTTCACCAGGCTTATAGTCTTCTCTTGATACATTTTTTGTACCAACTAACGTATCTTCGTCATATAAAAAGTTTTGAGTGGCTACTTTAAAATGTTGCTTACCATTAATCATAACATCATTCATAGAGAAAAATTGCATATTTTTATTTCCGCTATTCTCCACTTTATATGTAATCTCAACGTAACGAATTGTATTACTAATTTCTGTTCCACTTAGCGATGCATATAATTCTGCATCTTCTTGGCTTACTTTATCCCCTAATCTACGTTTTACTTCTTCAGGAGTTAGTGCCGTGTATACTTTCAATGTATTTTTTGCCTTTTCACTCATTTGTGATAAAGAGATTACTTTCACATCTTGTACGTAAATTTTCATTGGCGCTACTTCAAATGTTTGATTCACAGAATGCATCTGCTCTAACTTGAAAGTACCCCATCCTGTTTCTTTCACTTTTTGTCCTACTTTTTTCAGCTCACGCCCACCATATTCTTTCGTTTCAGGAATAGATTCTTTCTTCTTCGGTTCAGCTTTCTTTTCTTCTTGATGGAAGCAACCACTTAACATAAGAAGAAAACTACATAAAACAAAAATACTTTTCCATGCTTTCATCATTTCATTTCTCCTAACGCTATCATTCATGAATATAAAATTAGTCCCTTGCTTTGTAAACTATAGAAACAATGACAATTCCACAAAATGAACTTGTCAGTCCAGATACTATTATACCTCCAATTTGGAAAATATGAAAATAAGGATCTAAGAACGCATGCACGATAAATATAAAAGCTGTCACAATGATTATAGAAACCCAATACTTTCTTTTTTCTAAAGCTACAATCATATCTTTCCCTGTTTCATCTTTATACTTCCATAGTACGTATAATAGCAATAATAAGCCAACACATGTACTCCCATGTTGCATATATTTATACAATGGAATACTGCGTAATTC
Source organism: Bacillus cereus group sp. BfR-BA-01347 (assembly GCF_022663835.1). Classification (NCBI taxonomy): domain Bacteria; kingdom Bacillati; phylum Bacillota; class Bacilli; order Caryophanales; family Bacillaceae; genus Bacillus; species Bacillus cereus group sp. BfR-BA-01347. Next base: position 122,466 of record NZ_JAKUGG010000013.1, read on the forward strand.
AATTTGTAACAATGGTATTTTCATAACGAAATAGCCTGTATTATGAGTAAATGCATCCCAAACGACATGCGTGAGCATACCGAATAATGCAGAATAGCAAAATACAAAGAATTCTTTCCAGGTATGTAGCCCCCACCTCTCATCTATTGCATATGAATAATAACCAGCAAACGGTTTAGGCAAATGCGTTATAAACGGCTTTTTTAAAATGTAATGATATATGTATGCGAGTAGAAATACAAGCGGTAAATTTAAATATAAGAACCCAAGCCATGTATGGCCAATAACACCATAGGGTCTAAAGTGTAAAAAATATTCAAAGTCAGGCGCCATACTACCTAATATAAGAGCCGTTACTGAAATATGTTTAGAATGCTTTTTCGCAAAAGGAAGAACTGCTGCTGGATGTGCAAATGTAAACGGCATACTTTAACTCCTTCTCACATTTTCAATAGAATACCATATATCATAACGAGAGAATGGATCTTCATGCAATATTTATTTTCACATTGGAATATGATAGTTTAAATGATATAATCCACATAAAATATTCAAAAAACAAGAAGGGATTCAGGTGTCATTAACACTTTTATTTGCTGCCTTTTTAAATTCAAAATCCGTTATGAATTGAGGTTTATATATTGATTGACGTACCCTTTTTACAAAATGTCACATTAAAAAAAGAAAATATCCCTAGTTTTTCCGTATATCCTTACTGTTTACCCGCTATTCGAACATTACAGTCACTAGCTTTCCATCCAAATGTAACATTCATTATTGGAGAAAACGGAACAGGTAAATCAACATTACTTGAAGGAATTGCAATTGCGTTAGGTTTTAATGCAGAAGGTGGAACGAAGAATTTCCGCTTTAGCACAAACGATTCACATTCATCTTTACATGAATACCTTCGAATTTCCAAAAGTTTCAATACACCAAACGACGGTTTCTTTCTTCGCGCTGAATCATTTTATAACGTTGCTTCTTATATTGATGAAATAGATGCTATAAAATCTTACGGCGGCGTTTCACTACACGAACAATCTCACGGTGAATCATTCTTTTCCTTATTTATGAACCGTTTTTCAGGACAAGGTTTATACATTTTAGATGAGCCTGAGGCAGCTTTATCACCGATGAGACAACTTTCCATGCTCATTCGAATGCATGAGCTAGCGGAACAAGGTTCACAATTTGTTATTGCGACGCATTCTCCTATTTTAATGGCTTACCCTGAATCTACTATATACTCTTTAACACAAGAGGGAATTCACGAATCCACATTAGAAGAAACTGAGCATTACCAAACGACGAAACTTTTCTTTGAAAATCGCGATCGATTATTCCATCATCTATTTAAGTCGTAAAAAAAGAAGCAGCAATAGCTGCTTCTTTTTTATAGTGCTTCTATAAATAAGGCAACCCCAATACCGCCACCAACGCATAAAGAGGCAATTCCTTTTTCTAAACCACGTCTTTTTAATTCGTGAATTAAACTTACTGTAATACGAGCCCCTGTACAACCAATTGGATGCCCAAGTCCTACGCCACTACCGTTTACGTTCACTTTTTCACGGTCTAAGCCTAACTCTTTCTCTACAGCTAAATATTGAGCCGCGAAAGCTTCATTAATTTCAAGTAAATCTGCATCTTCTAATGACCAATCTACTTTCTCTAATCCTTTTCGGATTGCTGGTGCTGGTCCAATACCCATAATTTTCGGGTCTACTCCAGCTACTGAATATCCAACAATTCTAGCTAACGGTTGTAAGCCTTTTTCTTTCGCTTTTTCTTCGCTCATTAATACTAGAACTGCACTTCCGTCATTCAGGCCAGATGCATTACCTGCAGTTACAGATCCATCTTTACGGAATGCTGGTTTTAACCCTGCTAATTTTTCCGCTGTAATATCTGCACGTGGATGCTCATCCTGCGAAAATACTACTTCTTTTCTACGTTCTTTTATTGTAATAGGAACAATTTGATCGTCAAAATATCCAGACTCGATTGCCTTCAGTGCCAATGTATGACTGCGAAGAGCAACTTCATCTTGTTCCTCTCTTGTAATTTCATATTGTTCAACTAAATTTTCCGCTGTTTCACCCATCATAATATGGTGAATCGGATCTTCTAACACTTCCCACACCGTGTCACGAATTTCTCCGTGCTGTAGACGTTGTCCCCAGCGGTGCTGTTTCAATGCATAAGGGCTCGAACTCATCGCTTCTACTCCACCTGCAACAACAACATCACTTACACCTAATTGGATTTGCATTGCAGCTGACATAATTGCTTGCATACCTGAAGAACATTGACGTTGGATTGTATATCCCGTAACTGTGTCAGGAAATCCTGCCGCTAATGCAGCTGTTCTCGCCGTATTTGCTTCATCAGTTCTTTGAATACAATGACCTAAAATTACTTCATCAACTTCATGTGGTTCTACCCCGCCTCGTTTTACAGCTTCCTGAAGTACAGGAACAGCTAATTCTACTGGCGTTACATTTTTTAGCGCTCCTCCAAAAGTTCCAATTGGCGAACGAACTGCAGCTGTAATAACAACATTATGCATTTTGTACTTGCCCCTCTCTTATGTACCCTAGTAAGTTTTTAGGTGAACTTCCATAAGATGTATATCTATAACTATCATACTATAAACATACTAAAAAATCAAAATATTTCATATAATAAAAATAGAAGGAATTAACCTTCTATTCTGTCAGTGCATATAAAAACTTTTGTAAAATTTTCTCTGTCGTTTCATTCAATTTTGGCAACTTATCTACTGGAAAATATCGGAGTTTCAACCCTTCATGATCGAGCTTTAATTCCCCACTCACATGATGTGCCTGATACAGATGAATGACATTGAAAATTTCATCGCCATTCGGATAACGGAAATATACTTCTTTTCCTGATAGAACACCAAGAAATTGCATTATTTTTGCAGTTAACCCCGTTTCCTCAAATAACTCTCTACGTGCAGTTTCTTCTGTCGTTTCGCCCAGTTCCATCGCCCCACCAGGTACACCCCAATTATATGTATCTGAACGATATTGAAGCAATACTTCTTGATTATCATTTAATATAATGATTGCTGATCCTACGAGAATAAGCGGCCTTGTACCAACGACTTTGCGTAACTCTTCAATATACCCCATATGTAAATCCCCCTTTCCCTAACCTCCCTTATCATAACAAAATTTTTCTCTTTTTGTTCATGTAATTTTAAAGAAAAAAAGAAGCTTTCGCCTCCTTTTTTTCACCTTTATTTCTTAAAACTTTCATATTTTACAGCTTCAAAAGCTTCCTCAATTTCATCATTACGATAATGGACATATGTAAAACGCCCCAATTCTACTAATCTTGCTATTTCCTGTAACGCTTTATGCTGCTCATATGTTTCTTTCAGCTTAATATGTACATAAAACTTCATTAAAGGATGTTCATATAAAGGTTCTCCTACCTCTACATATACATCTTCAACCCCTTGTACAACTCTTACATAACTCGCAAATTGATAAAGTGCTTCTCTGTCTGAAACGATTTTTAATGTATACATATATTCTCCCCCTTTCCTTTACTATATCAAAAAGACGACCACACCATGTTATAGAACTATGAAATTTTTTCGACTTGTCATCTATATATTCAATAAAGAAGGCGTTTATCCATACATGACATCTTTTTCCCACATATATTATAGGAAGAACTTTTTCATTTGAGGTGTTCCTTATGGATCCATACGTCAATATATGTATTTGCATTACTCCCGGCGCCGATATTTCTGATGACCGCATCGCAAAAGATTTAGCTGTTGCAGAATCAATTTGGCACCCCATTACATTTCAAATTCAAGAAGTAATTGTATTAAATGAACTTTTCCGTTTTTTTGACCGTGAAATCAGTTATAGAAATTCCATTCAAAGTCAAGAAAAGTTGGCATCCTTTTTCCAAACATGTGTAAATGAAGCTCCTGAATGCGACCTTTATATTTGTTATATTGGCAGTGATTATTTCAAAGAAACAGCAGTAATTGCCTGCGCTTACTCTTTAGCAAAACAACAGCAACTTACCGGCTATATTGTTTTAACAAATTCGGCTGCCCCTATGAAAAATATATATACGCTCGCTCACGAAATCGGTCATATTTTATTTACAAGACGTGTTCATGGAAAACTTACTCATGCAGATCCTCATTCTCCAACCGGCTCGGAGCACCATCCTTCTCCAACAAATCTTATGTATCCGATAGTCCCTCGTCCAGAAAACGTTCATATTCATTCCTTATTAACTGCAGAACAAAAAGCCCTCTCTTTACAAAGCTCTTTATTACAAAGAAAAAAACAGTAACCCTCATGTTACTGTTTAAAACAATTTATTCCGATCAAAAAACCAAATCCCGGCTGCTAGAAATAAAAATAGACAACTAAATATAAATGTAATCCCTCTAAAAATCCCTATATAATATTTCTTTGGAAATAATTTTTGATATATCCAGAGCAGCCGCTTTTTATTGAACTTCTAGTTCACACTTTTTCTTTCTTCAATTTTTAAAGACCATCTCATTAATCCATATATACTTCCATACATAAGTAAGATCTTTGCAATTCCCCAAAATACATTTCTTTCTTCTAAGTCTTTAAATAAGAACATAATTGCAAGAGGAACAATTAGTACCACAACACCTATCCAACCAAGAACATATACTTCACCAATAAGAAGTAATAAAAATATAGTTACTGCTAATATATATGTCTGCATTGTCGACAATTGTAAAATTGGCGTCCCATACCATTTATTCATAAACATTAATAACACCAATAATAAAATAGGTATCATCACTATTACATAAATAATTCCAAACTCTACTAGTTTACTTTTAAAAGAAGAAATTCTAAACGCAACAATCGTTCCAATAATCGTAATAATTAAAACGATTGGATAACCAATTAACTGTACATTTGTTAATGTAAATTGTTGATTCGGATTTCCAAATAAAATATTTGTAAGTAACCAATATCCACCTATCCCAATTATCATTCCTAAGATACTTTTTATACTCCCGCTTTTATCCTTCTCCATCTCTTTCGCTAATTCTTCCGCATACTCTTTTGGTGAATCACCAAATATATCACTTACCGTCTTTCCCTCTTTCTCACCTTCTATTAAATGAAGCTCTGCATCTTCTAGAAAGGCGTCCACATCTTCTTCTTTAATTCCTTTTGTTATTAAATACACTTTCGTATCGATTAAAAACTTTTCCCCTTCTTTAGAAATCTTCATAATAATCCCTCCCTTATTAAACCGCTTCTCTTCTATTCGTCTTCATCATAATTTCAACGAAAGTTAAAATAAATAAACTTCCATATAAACATATAATTTGAAATAACATTGGCACGAGATCTTCCGATGTAAATGTTTTAAACACTAACATAATTGAAAGTGGAATGATTAAATATAAATTTTTAAACCATCCTTCAAAATATATATTTATAGCTACTGTGATGATAAAAATCCCACCAGCCACTATATAACTTTGCACTTCGGTGAATGTGAGCATTTTTGTCGGATATATCACATCTAATATCGTAACAGCTCCTAATAAAAACATTGGAGTAATCATAACTAGAGACCACATAGAAAACCATGTTTTTGTAAAGCTTGTTACGAAGGTCATTTTGCGAAGTAGAAAATTAGGACCTATAACAACTAAAATAAATGAAAAACTATAACCGATACACTGAATAAGTGAAATCTGTAACATTCCGTTATTCACTATTAAGATAGAAGCAATAATCCAAAATGATACGATATTCATTACTGTAAAACCAATTTGCTTCCACGTTTCCCATCTATCCTTTTCCATTACCTTTACAAGTTCATTTGCATATTCTTTCGGTGAGCTTCCGAAAATATCTTCTACACTCTTCCCCTTACTCTCACCTTCTATTAAATGCAACTCTGCATCTTCTAAAAAGTTTTCAATATCACTTTCTTTTACACTCTTTGCCGTCAAAAATAATCTCATATCTAATAAAAACTTTCGTGCTTCATTTGATAGCATTATTTTTCCCCCCCTTCCCTTCAAGTAGACGTTCTACACTACTTTGCATCGTTTCCCAGCGATCCATAAATTCATCAAGTGCTTCCTCGCCTTTTTCTGTTAATGTATAATATTTTCTCTTTGGACCAGATGGAGATTCCTTCATTACGCTTGTTATTAGTCCTTCTTTTTGCATTCGTATTAATAACGGATAAATACTTCCCTCACTCGCCATTGTAAAACCATACTTCGCTAGCTTTTCACTCATTTCATAACCGTATATTTCGCCTTCAGAAATAATAGCAAGTAAGCATCCTTCTAAAATCCCTTTCAGCATTTGACTTGTCGACATAATTTAAATCCTCCTACTATCTTGTTTTACAAGATAGATAAGCGTAAGTATCTTGCTTTACAAAATAGTATAGCAAAGACTATTTTGCAAAACAAGATAGCTAACGATATTTTTTCCAAATGTTTGCAGGAATTTCATTGTAGCCTCTCTAAATAGTGCACTATGAAAACTTTATTATGAAGGGATGTTTTTCATCATGGTTACAAATCGAGTTGTCTTTTTAACTGGTGCTGCGAGTGGTATTGGTTATGAAATGGGAAAGGCTTTTGCAAAAGAAGGTGCAAAAGTTGTGATTACCGATCGGCTTGAAGAACGTGCAAAAGAAGCTGCTGAACAATTACAAAATGAAGATTTTCAAGCTATCGGTTTAAAATGTGACGTTACATCTGAAGAGGAAATTACAGCAGCAATTTCTCAAACAGTTGATCATTTCGGTTCATTAGATATATTAATTAACAACGCAGGAATGCAACACGTTTCACCCATTGAAGACTTTCCAACTGAAAAGTTCGAGCTACTAATTCAAATTATGCAAATTGCTCCGTTTATCGCAATTAAGCATGCCTTTCCGATTATGAAACAACAAAAATATGGTCGTATTATTAATGTCGCTTCTATTAACGGCCTTGTCGGATTTGCTGGAAAAGCTGCCTACAATAGTGCAAAACATGGCGTAATTGGATTAACAAAAGTTGCTGCTTTAGAAGGTGCTACGCATGGTATTACTGTTAATGCCCTTTGCCCTGGTTATGTCGATACCCCTCTTGTACGTAATCAACTACAAGACTTAGCTACTACAAGAAATGTACCACTTGAAAATGTTTTAGAAGATGTTATTTATCCACTCGTCCCACAAAAGCGCTTATTACAAGTACAAGAAATCGCTGATTATGCGATGTTTTTAGCGAGTGAAAAAGCTAAAGGTATAACGGGACAAGCTGTTGTTATAGATGGTGGTTATACTGCTCAATAAAAAATAAAGTTTGCTCAAGAAGAGCAAACTTTATTTTTTATCGCGAGGATCTTCGTACTTTAGTAATTGCCGCGGGAGCTTCTCAATTGCAACAATTACCCCATCTAATTTACTTTCAATACGGTGAAGTAAATATAATGTTACAACAATCGGAAACCCTACATTACCTATCATCTTGATCCACTCTTCCATCCTCTTCCCCTCCTTTCATTATATAAGTAAGAGAAAACACTGCATTTAGGCATAAAAAAACAAGCTATTATGTATTAGCTTGTTTTTCAAATAATGATGCAATTTCTCGTTTATAGTCCCCGCGTATAATACCTTTCTCAGTAATAATTCCTGTAATTAATTCATTCGGCGTTATGTCAAATGCTGGATTATAAACATCCGTTCCAATTGGTGCTACTTGTTTTCCAAAGATTTTCGTAACTTCTGTTTCATCTCTTTCTTCAATAATAATTTCGGCTCCAGTTTCTTTCGTAACATCAAATGTTGACAGTGGAGCAGCAACGTAAAATGGGATATTAAAGTGCTTTGCTAAAATAGCTAAATTCATTGTCCCTATTTTATTGGCTGTATCTCCATTTGCGACAATTCGATCCGCCCCCACAATAATCGCGTTTATTTCTTTCGTTTGAATAGCATGAGCTGCAGTATTATCTGTAATAAGGGTCACATCAATATTTGCTTGCTTCAATTCCCACGTCGTTAAGCGACCACCTTGTAAAACTGGCCTCGTTTCACACGCATATGCATGTAAACGCACACCTTTCTCTTTTCCAATATAAAAGGGAGCTAATGCAGTTCCATATCTGGCAGTTGCGATACTTCCAGCGTTACAGATTGTTAAAATATTATCGCCATCTTTAAAACATGTTAACGCATATTCCCCAATATTTCGACACACCTCTTCATCTTCCTGCTGAATGCGAAGCGCTTCTTCTTCTAATATTTTTTGTGCTTCTTTTATTGTAGTAATCTCTCGAATAGATTCTCTCATACGATCAATTGCCCAAAATAAATTTACTGCCGTTGGGCGTGATGTCCCTAAATAGTTACAGTCTCTATTAAACTTCTTTTGAAATTCTTCGATATGTAAAGTATTATATTTTTTCGCTGCAAGCGCCAAGCCAAATGCAGCTACAATTCCAATTGCAGGCGCTCCGCGTACTTCTAACATTATGATACTTTTCCAAACCTCTTCAATAGTCGTTAATGTTTTGTATTCTGTGCTATGTGGCAATTTCGTTTGATTTAATACCGCAATTGCATCACCTTTCCAACTTACAGATCTCGGAACAGTAACGATTGTACTCATGCTTTTACACCCCTTGAAACTGTCTGTTGAAATAATGTTCGAAACAGTTGAATATCAGCACTTTTAGATTCATATTTTATTAGTTCTTTTCCTAAGGATAGCGCTTGTTTCTTAGCTTGAATTCTTGTTTCTTTATTTTCTATTTCATCTAAATCTGCTACATGAGCTAAACCAATTGTTCTACGAATTAGTTCACATCCGGCAAATCCAACTGCATCAGTAAAGATATTTTGCAAAATAATTGGTAACCATTGTTTTTCTTTCGTATATGCTTCTACACCTTCTCCAATCCATAACTTTGTAAAAGTTTCTACAAAATAACTCCACGTCTTTTCTATATGGAAAAATAGTACACTTCTTTTTTCTTCTTCTCTAGATAAAGCATTTAATAATAGATTTGCAATAAATTGACCTATGTCAAATCCAAATGGGCCATATGTCGCAAATTCTGGATCAATCACTTTCGTTTCAGAAGGTGACGAAAAAATACTACCAGTATGTAAATCACCATGAATAAGAGTTTCTTTTCTTGTTAAGAACTTATATTTATATTGTGCTACTTTTAGTTTTAAAGTTTTATCACTCCAAAGTTCATCAACCACGAGCTGTAAATTTGGCTCATAATCATTTGTATCATAATGTCCAAACGGATCTGTAAACACTAAATCCTCTGTAATTTTACAAAGGTCCGGATTTACAAAGGTACCTTCTAGTACCCTCTTCTCTTCTGACTGTAAACCAAAATCTGAAGTATAAAATAAAACATGTGCTAGAAAACGGCCGATATGCTGGGATAAAAGCGGATATTCTTCTCCGTCTATTAATCCTTTTCTTGTAATTGTTAGTCTTGATAAGTCTTCTATTACCGTTATCGCTAACTCTTCATCATGACTGTACACTACTGGAACATAATCCGGTACATACTGCGCAAAAATTTGTAATGCCTTGCTTTCAATCGTTGCTCTTTTTATAGACAATGGCCAGCTTTCACCAACTACTTTCGCATATGGCAGTGCCTGTTTTATTATAATAGACTTCTCTCCATCATCTAATTTGAACACGTAATTTAAGTTTCCGTCTCCAATTTCATGACAAACGACATTTGCCTTCGCTTCAAAATAGCCATGATCTTTCGCATATTGTACAGCTGTTATTTCTGTTAATGAATAATATCCCATCGTCTTCTCCCCCTTTTTAAATTCAGAGGTTTTTCTAACACAGAAAAACCTCTTTTCACTAAGAAAGAGGTTTGAAGTTTATCTTCTCCCCTCTTATCTGCCAGAAAGTTTTACTTTCTGCTGGAATTAGCACCGTGCCTTTTGGCGTAATAAACGCCCCATTTCACAATGGTATTACGGTCGGTTGCTGGGTTTCATCGGGCCAAATCCCTCCACCTGCTCTTGATAAGAGTTATATAATTTTTTGAATTTTTAACTTTATGTTGAAGACTATACCAAGAATAAAAATCACTTGTCAACATTTTATTTGTATAATTCTGGACGACGATCCGCAAAAACTGGAATTCCTTTACGTACTTCTTTAATTTTCTCGAATACAAGCTCTCCAAATAAAATTGATTCCTCTTCATTCGCCTCTACTACAACTTCACCCCAAGGATCCACAATTAAAGAATGACCTGCAAACACATTATTCGGATCCTTTCCTGCTCTATTACAAGCAACAACATAACACTGATTTTCAACTGCTCTTGCTTGCAATAGCAAACGCCAATGTGCTAAACGAACTAATGGCCATTCAGCTACAACAAATAATACTTTTGCCCCTTTAACAGTATGGACACGCATCCACTCTGGAAAACGAATATCATAACAAATTGTTCCAGCGCATTCAACATCATCTAGCTTAAATTCGCCCGTACCATTACCAGCTATTAAATATTTATGTTCATCCATAAGCTGAAATAAATGTACTTTACTATATTCATTAACTAGTTCTCCTTCCTTGTTTACAACATACATTGTATTTGTAACACCTTGTTCCGTTTGCTTCGCTATGGAACCACCAACAATATGTACACCATATTGTTTCGACCATTCTTTTAACTTTTCTTTCGTTTCCAATCCATCCCTATCTGCAATTTCAGAAAGTCTTGTTAAATCATATCCTGTTGTCCATAATTCTGGTAAGACGATAACATCTGGCCTTTCCTTCATAGCTTCGCTTATTTTATTTTTAGCATTCTCAATATTTTTTTCTACATCTCCAAAAACAATATCCATTTGAATACATGCGACTTTCATTTTGTCAGCCCCATTCTTATTTTTTCTTTACAAAATACTGGAAAGATTATATCATTTGTCACTAGAATTGTAACAACTTTCAAAAGAGGTGGAAAGTATGAAATTATTTCAACCTTCTGAGATAGTAACATCATTGCCGACACAATTTTTCGCTTCACTTGTTGCAAAAGTTAACAAAGTCGTAGCAGCTGGTCACGATGTTATTAATCTAGGTCAAGGTAATCCAGATCAACCAACACCGCAGCATATCGTAAAAGCTTTACAAGATGCTGCAGAAAAGACCATTCATCATAAATATCCGCCATTTCGCGGACATGAAAGTTTAAAAGAAGCCGTGGCAACATTCTATCAACGTGAATATGATGTAGTAGTAAATCCAAAAACAGAAGTTGCTATTTTGTTTGGGGGAAAGGCTGGATTAGTAGAGTTACCAGTTTGTTTTACAAACCCTGGTGATACTATTCTCGTTCCAGATCCAGGCTATCCAGATTATTTATCAGGAGTTGCTTTAGCAAAAGCACAATTTGAAACAATGCCGCTTATTGCAGAAAATAATTTTTTACCAGATTATACGAAAATCGATGACTCTATTGCCGAGCGTGCAAAATTAATGTTTTTAAACTATCCAAATAATCCGACCGGTGCTACTGCATCAAAAGATTTTTTTGATACAACCATTAACTTTGCTAATGAACATAATATATTAGTTGTTCACGATTTTGCTTACGGCGCTATTGGATTTGATGGTCAAAAGCCCGTGAGTTTCTTACAAGCAGACGGTGCTAAAAATACAGGTATTGAAATTTACACTCTATCGAAAACTTTCAATATGGCTGGATGGCGTATCGCTTTTGCAGTAGGAAATGAAAGTGTCATTGAAACCATTAACTTATTACAAGATCATATGTATGTTAGTATTTTTGGTGCAGTTCAAGATGCTGCCCGCGAAGCACTATTAAGTTCACAGTCTTGCGTAATAGACCTTGTAAATAGTTACGAATCTCGACGAAACGCTCTTATTTCAGCTTGTCACTCAATTGGTTGGAATGTAGACATTCCAACAGGGTCATTCTTTGCATGGCTTCCTGTTCCAAAAGGATATACCTCTGAGCAATTTTCTGATATTTTACTAGAAAAAGCACATGTTGCAGTTGCTCCTGGTGTTGGATTTGGTGAGCATGGCGAAGGGTATGTCCGCGTTGGTCTCTTGCATACAGAAGATAGATTACGAGAAGCCATTAATCGAATTGATAATTTGAATTTTTTCAAAAAGTAATTGACAACATAAAAAATATCTGACAAAATTCAGTTATCTTAAAAATTTAAATATTTCTAAATACTTCTTATCAAGAGCAGGTGGAGGGACGAGCCCGACGAAACCCGGCAACCGATCTACAATTGTAGACACGGTGCTAATTCTCGCAGCATTACGCTGACAGATAAGGAGCTGGTTGTAAAAAAACCTCTCCTTAGCTGAGAGGTTTTTTTATTTAACTAGGAGGTTATAACAATGAGCGGAATTATAGCGACATATTTAATTCATGATGATTCACATCACTTAGAAAAAAAGGCGGAACAAATTGCACTCGGTTTAACAATTGGCTCTTGGACTCATTTGCCACATTTATTGCAAGAACAATTAAAGCAGCATAAAGGCAACGTCATTCATGTTGAGGAATTAGCTGAACATGAACATACCAATTCGTATTTACGTAAAAAAGTAAAACGCGGAATTATTAAAATCGAATATCCGCTATTAAACTTCAGTCCAGATTTACCAGCGATTTTAACGACTACATTTGGAAAGCTATCACTTGATGGCGAAGTAAAATTAATTGACTTAACTTTTTCAGACGAGTTAAAAAAATATTTTCCTGGTCCAAAATTCGGGATAGATGGTATTCGAAATCTTTTACAAGTGCATGATCGTCCCCTTTTAATGAGTATTTTTAAAGGAATGATTGGACGAAACATTGGGTATTTAAAAACACAATTACGCGATCAAGCAATTGGTGGTGTAGATATAGTAAAAGATGATGAAATATTATTTGAAAATGCATTAACACCACTTACGAAACGCATTGTATCCGGAAAAGAAGTTTTACAATCTGTCTACGAAACATACGGACATAAAACGTTATATGCCGTAAATTTAACAGGACGAACTTTTGATTTAAAAGAAAATGCAAAACGTGCAGTAGAAGCTGGAGCTGATATTCTATTATTTAACGCATTTGCTTACGGACTAGATGTACTACAATCACTTGCAGAAGATGATGAAATCCCAGTTCCTATTATGGCACATCCTGCTGTAAGTGGTGCTTATTCAGCATCCAAGTTATATGGAGTTTCATCTCCATTATTACTTGGAAAGCTACTACGTTATGCTGGGGCTGACTTTTCATTATTCCCATCTCCATACGGAAGTGTTGCGCTAGAAAAAGAGGAGGCTCTTGCTATCTCAAAATATTTAACTGAAGACGATGCATTTTTCAAGAAGAGCTTTTCTGTTCCGTCTGCTGGTATTCATCCTGGTTTCGTTCCCTTTATTGTACGAGATTTCGGTAAAGATGTTGTTATTAATGCTGGTGGCGGGATACACGGACATCCAAATGGAGCGCAAGGCGGGGGTAAAGCTTTCCGTACTGCAATTGATGCTACTTTGCAAAATAAACCGCTCCATGAAGTAGACGACATAAATTTGCATAGTGCACTACAAATATGGGGAAATCCCTCTCATGAGGTGAAACTATGAGTATTCAAGTATTTTGTGATTTCGATGGCACGATTACAAATAATGATAACATTATGTCCATTATGGAAAAATTCGCACCACCAGAAGCCGAAGAAGTAAAGAATAAAATTTTATCACAAGAACTATCCATTCAAGAAGGTGTTTCTCAATTATTTCAATTAATACCTACTAATCTGCACGATGATATTATTCAATTTTTAATAGAAACTGCTGAAATCCGTAGTGGTTTTCATGAATTTATACAATTCGTAAAGGAAAATAACATTTCTTTTTACGTGATATCAGGTGGAATGGATTTCTTCGTCTATCCACTCTTACAAGGAATCATTCCAAAAGAGCAAATTTATTGTAATGAAACAGACTTTTCAGTAGAGTTTATTACAGTTAAATGGCCTCATTCTTGTGATGATCATTGCCAAAATCATTGCGGATTATGTAAATCATCATTAATCCGTAAATTAAGTGATACAAATGACTTTCATATTGTAATTGGAGATTCTATTACTGATTTACAAGCCGCGAAACAAGCGGATAAAGTATTCGCTCGCGATTTTCTTATTACAAAGTGTGAAGAAAATCATATTGCTTATACACCGTTTGAAACATTTCAAGATGTGCAAGCTGAATTAAAACTTTTGTTGGAGGTGAAATTATGAAACAACTTTTTCGTCAATGGTATGACTTGAGCGAGATAAAAAAAGAATTAACAACACGAAATTGGTTCCCGGCAACAAGTGGTAATATTTCTATAAAGGTTAGTCATGAACCACTTACTTTTCTTATTACAGCAAGCGGTAAAGATAAAACAAAAACCACTCCAGATGATTTTCTATTAGTAGATCATGTAGGAGTTCCCGTTTTAGAGACTGAATTACGCCCTTCAGCAGAAACAATATTGCATACACACATTTATAACAATACGAATGCCGGGTGTGTACTTCATGTTCATACAACTGATAATAATGTCATCACAAATTTATATAGTGATGCAGTCACACTTCAAAATCAAGAAATTATTAAAGCTCTCGATATTTGGGAAGAAGGTGCAACAATTCAAATTCCTATTATTGAAAACCATGCCCATATCCCAACACTTGGAGAAAACTTCCGAAAGCATATACAAGGAGATTCGGGAGCAATATTGATTCGTAACCACGGTATTACCGTATGGGGCCGAGATAGCTTTGATGCAAAGAAGAGATTAGAAGCTTATGAGTTTCTATTCCAATTTCATATAAAACTATTATCAATTCAAGGAGGCGTTTCTAATGGCGCAAATTCGTATTCATGAAGTAAATACTCGCATTGAAAATGAAGTGGAAGTATCTAAATTTCTACAAAAGGAAGGCGTTTTATATGAGAAATGGAATATTTCTAAACTTCCTACTCATTTAAATGAAAATTATTCTTTAACAGATGAAAACAAAGCTGAAATATTAGCTGTGTTTTCAAAAGAAATTGCTGATGTTTCAGCACGCCGAGGTTATAAAGCGCATGATGTAATTTCACTTTCAAATAGCACACCTAACCTTGACGAACTATTAATTAATTTTCAAAAAGAACACCATCATACTGATGATGAAGTTCGCTTTATTGTTAGTGGTCATGGCATCTTTGCCATTGAAGGAAAAGACGGAACATTCTTTGACGTTGAACTTGAGCCAGGTGATCTCATATCTGTTCCTGAAAATGCAAGACATTATTTTACTTTGCAAGATGATCGCCAAGTTGTAGCTATTCGTATTTTTGTTACAACTGAAGGCTGGGTTCCAATCTATTAAGGTAGTTAGTTGAATAAAAGGACTTGGATCCCCTTTTCCAAACTTTTATTCACTCTACATATATACATCCTCCTATGGAACAGGCTTATTTCATTTTGAAATAAGCCTGATTTTTTATTTACTTGAAAGTACCATTTCATCACAAATTTAACACCTTGATTTTTTCAAGTGCATTTTTTGAACATTTATTGAATTTTTTCTGAAAATTCTGTTTTATATGTGATATACTACAATTAACTAAGAAGGAAAAGAATATCGCAAACAGAGGGGGATAATCATGAGCTTACTTATCGCACTTATACTTGGAGTTACATGTGGAGCATTTCCTGTTATTTTAGGAGCTATTATGGAAGAGTTAGAAATTGGTATTTTAGGATTTGTCGCATCTTGTGTAAGCGCTTTATTATTTGGTTTATTCGGCGCTATTCCTGTTTCAATTCTGTGTGCTTTTTATATAATACGCCATGCTCGTACAAAACAATTTGGTCCTAATCACATCGCACAAATTATCCCGTTCCCGGTTGAACGATGCCGCCGTGCTTCTAACTTATAATTATAAAAATTAAAGATGACTAAATAAATAAAAGTCCTCAAATGAGGACTTTTATTTATTTTCTTCTAGAAATTGAAACAATTCTTGTAGATGTAGGGCATCTTCACCATAGCTAACAGATACATGAAATATACCATCAATCTCAGCTTGCATATAAAGATCCACTCCATCACGATCATATTTCAATGCCAAATAAAACTCCATTTCTTCTAACATCTTTTTTGAGGTTCGAATTACATAATGCCCCTTCTCATCTCTTCCATATTCAAATTCTGGTTCAAAATCATATTTTTGTTTAAAAGCTTCTTTTTGTTTTTCATTGATTTGCATACAAGTAGCTCGCTGTAAAGTATCAATCATCTCATCAAACTTTTGAAAGTCCACCTCGTTTACCCCCTTATATATTTTTTATATAATACTTGTGTTCCACTATTTTCTTCGCCACCCTTAATTAACTCTTCATACAATTCTTTCGCCAAACTTAAGCCTGGAACTGGTAATTGTAATTTTTCTGCTTCCTCTAAAGCAATTTTCATATCTTTCATAAAATGCTTTACATAAAATCCTGGCTCAAAGTCTCCTTTTAACATTCGAGGAGCTAAATTACTTAATGACCAGCTACCTGCTGCCCCTGTTGAAATACTCTCTAACACTTTATCTGGATTCAGTCCAGCCTTCTTCGCGTAAGCAACAGCCTCACATACTCCAATCATATTGGAAGCAATCGCAATTTGATTGCACATTTTTGTATGTTGTCCACTCCCAGCCGGTCCTTGTAATTGAATGTTTGTTCCTAACTTTTCAAGTAAAGGTAAGCATCTATCATATATTTCTTTCTCTCCACCTACCATAATTGCGAGTTTTGCTTCTTTCGCGCCAACATCTCCTCCTGAGACAGGTGCATCTAACGTATATATTTTTTTGCTTTTTGCAACTTTATTAATACGTTTTGCTAAAGTAGGTGTAGATGTCGTAAAGTCAATTGCTATCGTACCTTCTTTTGCATGTTCTATAATTCCTTCTATACCAAAATACACTTCTTCTACATCATGTGGATATCCAACCATTGTCATTACAATATCAACTTGCTTCACTAACTCTTTTGGCGTATCACACCAATGTGCACCATCTTGTACTAAAGAATCTGTTTTTGCCTTCGTTCTATTATATACATATACTTTATGACCATCCTGCATTAAGTGATAAACCATACTTTTTCCCATTACGCCAATACCAATGAAACCTATTGATAAAGTTTTATGTTCCATTTTCTCATCCCCTTTGTTCTAATAAATCATTTACCATCTTTCGGAACTCTTTATTAAAGTCATCATCCATACTATTTTTCACATTTGAAAATAACATAACAAAAGTTCCTTTTTCTTTATTAAAATTATTGAAAGTGTTCCAACCAGATAATACACCATGATTATGAAAATAATCTGGATATATATAAAAACTAAATGCATATTTCCGTTCCGCTGAAGGTGAAAACATTGTTTGTATACTTTGTTCTGAAAGAAGTTTTCCATTTATAATTGCTTCGTCTAATTTCTTCATATCTCCAACTGTCGTATACATCTCACCACAACCATATAGCCAATCCATGCCTAGCTTTTGTGCTGGTACAAGCTCTTGATTTTTTTTCACATAACCCTTTGTAAAATTTTTATCTCCAGGCACCATATTTCCCATGCCGGATTCATACATATCTGCTTTTACAAATATACTTTCTTTTATGTAATCTCCTAAAGGTTTTTTCGATATATGTTCTATTATATAAGCAAGCACCATATAATTATAATCTGTATATCTCCAACCTGTTCCTGCAGGAAATTCTAAATTTTGACGTCCAATCCAATTAATTAACTGTAAACGGGAAGCAGCATTAACATTGCCTTTTGCGTGTTCAGGTAAACCAGAGGTATGCGTTAATAAATGATATAGCGTAATATTTTTATTCTCCGGAAATGAAGGAATATATTTATTTACATTATCTTGAATATTCAATTTCCCTTGTTCTTGCAACTGTAAAATAGATGTGGCAACCACTGTTTTCGTAATAGAACCGATACGATATTTTGTCTGAGGCGTATTTTCAATTTTATTTTGAACATCAGCATACCCATATCCTTTATTCAAAATAACATGCTCTTTATCTGTTACCAAAACTGTTCCATTGAATTGCTTTCCGACTAAATATTGATCTAATTTTTGAGATATGCTAGCATAATCAATTTGTTGCTCTTCTTTTTCTTCTATATTCCCTTGTACTTCCGATTCAATAGTAGGATTCACTTTAGTTGTTAATACAGTGTTTTCCTTTATATTGGGGCTAACAAGAAAATAGTATACCCCACCGCCAACTATAGCAGACAGTGAAGCCATGACCATTACTTTTTTTATCATATTGATCCTCCATAATTCCTTAGCTAAAAATTGTCCCCCTATTCTATTATCAAACAATAAAAAAAAATCGCAACAATTTGTTGCGAAAAATTACATTTTTTCTTTTCTATACACACATACTTGATTCTTCCCATTTTTTTTCGCTTCATATAATGCAATATCCGCTCGTTGCATTAATTCTTCTCTTGTAGTTCCTTGTTCATATAACGCAACTCCAAAGCTAGCTGTTAACTTTGAAATTCCAGTGAATTGCTTTGTTTCAATGAAGAATCGTAATGACTCCGCAACTTGAAATGCTTCCTTTTCTACTGTATTTGTCACTAATATAATGAATTCTTCTCCTCCCCATCTTGCAAATACATGTTGCTGCTCCACTTTAGATTTCATAAGCTCTGCAAGTTGTATTAATGCCAAATCGCCAAAATCATGACCATATGTGTCATTAACTGTTTTAAAATTATCTATATCAAATAAAATAATTGCTATTTTCTCATCAGTACGTATTACCTTTTCCCATTCTACCTCTAGTATTTGTTGAAACTTTAAACGATTATAAATCTCTGTTAATGAATCTATCATAGCAAGTCTTTCTTGTTCTTGATAGATTTCATCTAATTCTGTAATTTCCGTGCACTTTACAATAAATCTTGATAAATCTTCTGGCAATGGTGTCGCACGTAATAGAAAAGTAGATACTGTCCCTTCATAATTTAACATCTTAATTCTTCTACCGCTTGATAAAGTATCGTCTAGCCATGTTATATCATGCGTCGTCGAGTAGTATCCATTTTCTCTAATAAAATGTTCAGCAAATACTAAATGTTGCTCACGATAGGCAAACAAATTTTCATATCCGAAAAACGTTAAAAAATTTGTATTACAATCAACAATTTCATCATCTTCTACTATAAATAATAAATCATTTTGAAAATCAAACATCGTTTGAAGCAGTTCCTGTTGCAAACTAACTTGCCTTACTAAAGAAAGTTGATACAAACTCTTATTCACTTCTTCTAACACTGCTTGCGGAGTTACAGGGGCTATTACAATATTACGTATTCCTAATGCGAGTACATCTGTAAATTCTTTTGTTATTTGTTGATCCCAAATGACAATAAATGTACTTTGCAAGGTATACATATTCTTTATATATTTTATTTGAGAATAATCTGTTACATACATAATTATAATGTGCGGTTTCGTTCTTTGAAATAATAATTCGCCCTCTTCAAAACTATTTGCTATAAACATACATTTTGGATGAATATTTTCTATCGTTTGTTGATGTTTACATCCATTTTCTATATAAAGGACATTTAACTGCAAATCTTGTAACACATTTTGGAAAACCGTATTCTCTAATAAAAAATGTAGTATGTTCATCACTAGTCTTCACTCACTTCATATATCTTGTTCTACTGAATTCCTCACAAACATTTTTAAAAGACTATTACCCAATAAACTTTAATTTGTGAGAGATACATATTAACAAGCTAATTGAGAATGTTATCTTCCCTTTTCACTCTATAAATTCCTTTTTTAGTGTATGATTATAGGAATTATATCGTTTGTATGAATGCCCTAGCTTATTTCTTAAAACTTGACAATTAAAATAAAGATATTATATTCTTAAATTCGATAACTTACAAAATGTAAGTAATATATATTGCGTTTTCTCGATAATTTTATATGCAATTTGGAGGATATATAATGACAAACGACAACTTTTTTAACGTTCTATATGAACGCACATCTACACGTGCATTCAACCCAAATAAAGAAATCTCATCTACAGAATTACACGAGATTTTAAAAGCCGCAGCACAAGCACCTTCCGCTTGGAACTTACAACACTGGAAATTCCTTGTTTTTCAAGGTGAAGATGTACAAAAACGATTACACCCGATAGCTTATAACCAACAACAAATTCTTGATGCTTCTGCAGTAGTCGCTATTTTAGGTGATTTAGAAGCTTATAAAAATGTTGAGCCAGTATATGGTCCAATTGTAGAACAAGGATTTATGAAAGAAGAAGCAAAAGAACGCTTAGCTAAAAATATTGAATCTGCATATGCTCGTGAACAATTCTCAAGAGATGCTGCCTTTTCAAATGCATCTTTAGCAGCAATGCAACTTATGCTTGCAGCTAAAGCGACTGGTTGGGACACTTGTGCTATTGGTGGCTTTAATCCACAAGCACTGACAGACGAATTTAACGTTTCATCTCGTTACGTTCCAATTATGCTTATTACAATTGGTGAATCAACTTTAAAAGGCCACCCTGCACCACGTATGAGCGTAGAGCAAGTGAGCGAGTGGGCAAAATAATAAAAAACGAAGGTAACTACGTTGCCTTCGTTTTTTTATTTCCTGTCACACTTTTGTAATATTACTACAAATCATTCGACATTTATACTTATGGAAAAGTATATTCTATTCCCTCCTCATAAGTAAACGTGACGTTTCGTGTCGAATTTTGTTTAGGTATTGAAATATACCCGTGTATTTTTGTTACAATTGTGATACAATGATAACAAATAGATAACAAGAGAGGGATTTTCATTGAGTTCATACGGAAGCTTTATCGCACTTTTATGCTACATAGTAACTGTACTGCTTCTATATTTTATTGGTGATGCCGCAAACATCTCCATTTTACAATTCCCAAAAGAAGAAGCATTCCAATTAGAATCAGAAAAACATACTGCACGATCCATTGTACCACTACTCCTAGCTCTTCCTGTATATATCATCGTTTTATATAAAAGTAAAAAAGTGTAAAGGCTACCCATTTCATTTATTTCGGTGGTTTTTACATTTTTTTGTTATATTACCCCTATTTTAAACATCATTCCATACTAAATACCCAGCTAGTCATTTAAAATGAGAAAATCTCCTAGAAAAAATTCCACTCTCTGTCCAGTCACTTACTACCGAACTTACATAGATTATAAGTGTGAAGGGGGTGATGAGGATTATGTTTGGATCATTTGGATGCTGTGATAACTTTAGAGACTGTCATCATCATGAAAGAGAGCGCGACCATCGTGAGAAGGAGAGAGAGGTTAAGCCACAACAACCAGCTGTATGTAACGTACTTGCTAGCATTTCAGTTGGAACAGAGCTTTCTCTATTAAGCGTTAAAGGTGTTGGATCTTTCAACAATGTAATTTTTGAAGGTTTCTGTAACGGTGTTGCTCTTTTCTCTGCTTTAGCTCGTAATAACAATGACAAAGACAATAAAGATAACAACAAAGATGATAAGCACAATCAAAACCGAAATACTTTTACTGGTATTTTACGTGTATGCCCATCTGATATCGTTGCTATCGCTATCTAATTCTGTACCTTATCCTCTAGTAAGAAAATAAGATTTACTTTTCTCATAGAAAAAACCTGAGACCGATTTCAATCGACTCAGGTTTTTTTATTACTTATATGCTTTTAACTAGTTCAACAACTTCTTCAGCAGTTGACATCATTAATGCTTTTTCTGCTAATGTTTCCATTTCTGTTTTTGACAACTTGCTTAGTTGTGTTCTTGCAGGAAGAATAGATGTTGCACTCATACTGAACTCATCTAAACCTAATCCTAATAATAATGGAATAGCAAGTGAATCGCCCGCCATCTCACCACACATACCAGCCCATTTGCCTTCTTTATGAGCAGCATCGATAACCATTTTTACAAGACGTAAAATAGATGGGTTATATGGTTGGTATAAGTAAGATACTTGTTCGTTCATACGGTCTGCAGCCATTGTGTATTGGATTAAATCATTTGTTCCAATAGAGAAGAAGTCAACTTCTTTCGCAAATTGATCTGCTAATACTGCTGAAGCTGGGATTTCAACCATCATACCAACTTCAATAGAATCAGAAACAGTTGTACCCGCTTCTACAAGTTTCGCTTTCTCTTCTAATAAAATTGCTTTCGCTTGACGGAACTCATCAAGAGTTGCAATCATTGGGAACATAATTTTTAAGTTACCGTATACGCTAGCACGAAGTAATGCACGAAGTTGTGTACGGAACACATCTTGCTCATCAAGACATAAGCGAATTGCACGGTATCCTAAGAATGGGTTCATTTCTTTTGGTAAATGTAAGTATGGAAGCTCTTTATCTCCACCGATATCAAGTGTACGAACAACGACTGGTTGACCCTCTTTTACACCTTCAAGAACTGCTTTATACGCTTCGAACTGCTCTTCTTCTGTTGGAAGATTGTCACGGCCCATGTATAAGAATTCTGTACGGTATAAGCCAACGCCTTCTCCGCCATTATCGATAATACCTTGTACATCATTTGGTGTTCCGATATTTGCAACAAGCTCAACGTGATGTCCGTCACTTGTTACAGTAGCTTGATCTTTTAATTTTGCCCATTCAGCTTTTTGCTCTTCAAATTTCGCTTTCTTTTCTTCAAACGAACGAAGAGTTTCTTCTGATGGGTTTACAATTACTTCTCCATCTAAACCGTCAATGATAACGATATCGCCGTTTTGGATTTTTTCCATAACAACTTTCGTACCAACAACAGCTGGAATTTCCATAGAACGAGCCATAATTGCAGAGTGAGATGTACGTCCACCGATATCAGTAGTAAAACCTTTTGCATACTTACGGTTTAACTGAGCTGTATCAGATGGTGTTAAATCTTCAGCAATGATGATTACCTCTTCAGAAATTGTACCAGGATTTGAGAAGTTAATTCCTAGTAAATGTGCAAGAACGCGTTTTGTTACGTCACGAATGTCCGCAGCACGTTCTTTCATATATTCGTTATCCATGTTTTCAAACATAGAAATAAACATTGATGCAACTTCATCCATTGCAAATTCAGCATTTACTTTTTCGCTATTTACTTTATCTTTTACTGGGTTTACTAGTTCTGGATCATTTAACACTAATAAATGTGCTTCAAAGATCGCAGCTTTGTCAGCACCTAGTTCAGCAAATGCGTGGTCTTTAATAGCTTCTAATTCAGTTTTTGCTTTCTCAAGCGCAGCGTCTAAGCGTGCAATTTCTGCAGCTTCGTTTGTAATTGATTTCTTTTCGATGTTAAATTCAGGATTTTCAAGTCTGAAAGCCTTTGCAATAGCAATCCCACTTGATGCAGCGATCCCTTGAATATTAAGAGTCATTATTCTCCTAATCCTTCGTTTTTCATAGTTTCTTCGATAGCTGCTAGTGCTTGAGCTGCATCATCACCATTTGCAGTGATTTTAATTTCTGCGTTTTGTTGAATGCCTAAAGACATAACGCCCATGATTGATTTTAAATTAACGTTCTTTCCGTTATACTCTAAGTTAATGTCAGAACCGAATTTGCTTGCAGTGTTTACAAGTAGAGTTGCTGGACGAGCATGAATTCCTGAGTCGCTAGTTACTTTAAAGATTTTTTCCATGATAATTTATCTCCTTTAAATTACAGTATTTTTTAGTTGTATAGACGTGAGTACTACACCATCTATTGTATATAATAGGCGATGTTCGGTCAACCACATCGCCTATTATAATTATAAACATTTTGCGTCAAATTCCTACTGAATGTCAATAATAGCGGTTTCGCCCTTCTTAACATTTCCATCTTTTTTCAATTCGACTTGTTGCCCTTGTTGTAAGTTTGTAAAGACAATTGGTGTAATGATAGATGGTGCATTTTCTTTTACAAATGCAAGATCTACTTTTAATAATGGTTGGCCTTGTTTCACCTTGTCGCCTTGTGCTACAAGCGCTTCAAAACCTTCACCATTTAATTTTACAGTATCAATACCAAAGTGGATTAAAATTTCTTTTCCGCCTTCAGATTGAATACCAATCGCATGTTTTGTAGGGAATACATTGACAATCTCACCATTAACTGGAGAAACTACTGTTCCTTCAGTTGGCTCAATTGCAAATCCATCTCCCATCATTTTTCCTGAGAATACTTGGTCAGGCACTTCTGTAATCGGTAAGATTTTCCCTTCAATTGGTGATACAATTGTTTCATTTTCATCAACTTTTTGAGGAGTTTCTTCCACTTTTACAGGTTCTTCTTTTTCAACATGAGGTGTACGGCCTGACATAATATCATGAATTTGTGATTTTAATGTGTCAGATTTCGGTCCGAAAATAGCTTGAATGTTATTTCCAACTTCAAGTACACCAGCTGCTCCAAGTTCTTTTAAGCGGTCTTTGTTTACATTCTTTTGTTCGTTAACTTGAACACGTAAACGAGTAATACAAGCATCTAAAGAAGCAATGTTTTCTTTACCACCAAGTGCTACTAATACTTCACGAGGAAGTTCGCCTGCTTCTGCTTTTCCTGCGCCGTCATTTGCATTTGCCACTTCACGACCAGGTGTTTTTAGATTCCATTTACGAATTGCAAAGCGGAATCCGAAGTAGTAAATAACTGCTAGTACAAGACCAACAATAATTACCCACCACCATGCTGTACGGCCTGGTAGTACACCGAATAATAGGAAGTCAATTAAACCACCAGAGAATGTCATACCAATTTTAACACCTAAAATTTGCATTGTCATAAATGATAGACCAGCAAATACAGCGTGAATTCCGAATAATACTGGCGCTACGAATAAGAATGAAAATTCAAGTGGCTCTGTAATACCTGTTAAGAAAGATGTTAATGCTGCAGAACCTAAAATACCTGCTGCTAATTTTTTATTTTCTGGACGTGCTTCATGGTACATTGCTAAAGCTGCTGCTGGAAGACCAAACATCATGAACGGATACTTACCAGTTGTAAATGTACCTGCTGTTAATTCTACACCGTCTTTTAACTGTGCCATAAAGATTTTTTGGTCACCACGGATTAATTCGCCAGCTGCATTTGTATACTGACCGAATTCGAACCAGAACGGTGAATAGAAAATGTGATGTAATCCAAATGGAATTAATGAACGTTCAATTAAACCGAATATAAATGCTGCGATTGTTCTATTTGCATCAATCATTTGATGTGAGAACGTGTTTAAGCCACCTTGAATGTATGGCCAAATGAAGCACATGATAATACCTACTATTAAAGAGAATGTTGCAGTTGCGATCGGTACGAAACGCTTACCTGCAAAGAAACCTAAGTATGATGGTAATTCAATGTTGAAGTATTTATTATAGCAATATGCCGCTACTATCCCGACGATAATACCACCAAATACTCCTGTTTGTAGCGTTGGAATACCTAATACGTTTGCATACGCTGGATCTGCAAATCCAATTTTTACTGGGTCTGCTCCAGAACTTGTTACTTTCACTAGCTTATCTACTTCTAAGAACACACTCATCGTTTTGTTCATAATTAAGTAGCCGACGAATGCTGCTAAACCAGCTACTCCGTCTCCACCAGCTAAACCAATTGCTACCCCAACTGCGAATAATAATGCAAGGTTAGCGAAAATAATATCACCAGATTGTTCCATAATTTTTGCAACCATTACGAACCAATCTGCTTTTAAAGCAGGAATAACATTTGTTAACTGTGGATTTTGAAATGCATTACCAAATCCAAGTAAAATACCTGCCGCCGGTAAAATCGCTACTGGAAGCATTAACGCTTTCCCGACTTTTTGAAGAACACCAAAGATCTTCTTAAACATGGAAACCCTTCCTCTCTTATCTATATTGATACCTTCCGACAAACGCCAAAAAGACATGAGGAAAAAAAGATAGAACGATAGCTATACAAAGGGTAGTATATCCCTTTCTCTAGCTTACATTCCTTACTTTTCTCCACTCATGCCTGATCGAATCAGTAACACGTGTCAAAAATAGGTTTACGTATAAGTTCACTATAATTAAGGCAAACGTTTTCGTTACTCACCTTAATGTGTTTGTCGAAATTTGTATAACTTTGCAATAGTTATTATACATAACTATTGTAAGCGATTCAATCATTTTTTTTAACGTTTTCATTTTAGACAAAAATATATAACTTTTTACACATGCTCTGCCTTTACTAAGCGTTGCAAGTGCATCGTTAAATAAATACTTTCAGCTTCATATACAGGTAGTTGCAACTCTTTTTGCATGACCTTAACTAGCTTCCAAGCCAAGTTATAGCAAACTGGATACTCGGCCTTTAATAAATCAGCAAAACTTTGTGATTCCTCTACTTTTTCTCCTTTTTTCACCCTCTCAATAGCATATTGAAGATGACGAATAAGACGTAAATAATGAATGCTCTCTTGATCTAATGTAATTTGTAAGTTTGTCTCAATTAAAGATACAAGTTGTGCAATGAGACGGGAGTTTTGATTAACTGAAGATAAATCAGAATTTGTAAGCGAACTGTAAATGTGAAGTGCAATAAAACCAATTTCTCCTTCAGGCAATGCAATTTGCAAACGAGAATTTAAAAGTTCTACAACACCTTCCGCAATTTCATATTCCTCTGGATAGAGCATTTTTGTTTCAACTAAAAAAGGGTTATCAATTGTAAGTCCTTGTTTTAACCTTTTAATCGCAAATGAAATATGATCTGTTAACGCAATATGAATATGTTCATTTAGTGGAGATTTCGCTTTCCCTTGAATGTACAGCATAATATCGTTCATCAATTCAATTAATTTTTCACTAATATGCGGCACTAATAATTTGTACTGTTCACGATCACGTTCATTTTTTAAGACAAACATTTTTTCGATTTGTTCTTGCTCCAAGACATCTTTCGCTTTTTTCCCAAATCCAATTCCTTTACCAATCACTACTACTTCCTCGTGTTCCGAATGGCTAGCAATGATGACATTATTATTTAAAACTTTTTTAATTTCTAGATAATTACTCATATAACACCACCCTCGTACTTAAATAGCCTACTTTTATGTTACAGAATATTCTTCTTTGTCGTCAATGTAAAACATCTGCCATTTAATAAAAATTCATTTTTTAGACATGTTTATATATGATGCGTATAATGTAAGAGCAACTGTACATAGAAAGGGGATAACAGCATGATTAAAATGTTTGTAAGTGATATCGATGGTACAATGATGCAACACGGAGGTCTTATTGACGAACAAGATGTTGCGGCACTGCGCAGCCTTGCCGAGCAAAATGTTATTCTTTGCTTCGCTTCCGGAAGACTTGATAATGAAATTGCAGACTTAATGAAAGCTGTAAATACAAATTTTCATCGTATTAGTGTAAATGGTGTTTTTGTATATACACATGAAAATAAACAACTATTATCTGCAACTTTTGATTCCAGCATACTTCCCGATTTGTTAGCTATGACGAATGAAGATCCTTATTTCCGTTATGTAAGTGATGAACATAATTATTACATTGAAGAGAAAACACCTTTTATTCAAGAACTTGAACAACAGGTAACTATGACTTCTGTTGAAGAACCAAACTTACTACAGAAAATTGATGATACAATTTTCCCAAATAAAATTTCTGTCGGTGGAACAAAGGAGAACTTACAACTCCTTCAGAAAAAAATTGATGAAAAATTCCACGGGAAAGTTAGTACTTTCATCTCTGCAGAACAATGTTTAGATGTAATGCCACCAAATGTTAGTAAAGGCTCTGCCATTTCTGTTTTATTAAATGAGTTTCAAATAAAACCTGAGGAAATTGCTTGTATAGGGGATTCATATAATGACATTCCTATGTTTTCTTTAACTCCTCACAGTTTTGCTATGTCGCAAGCAGATGATGCAGTAAAAAATCACGCTCACTATGTAGTAAATCACGTCAAAGATGCTGTTAACCACGTAATTACTCATAATAAAAATACGACTCATTCCTTATAAGGATGAGTCGTATTTTTATTTCTTTACATGTTAACCATTTTCAATTCCACTGTACTTCACAAACTGAAATATACTATTTGTTACGTGCGATATTCGTAATAAATTTATAACGATCTCCACGATAAATACATTTCACGTACTCTAGCGGTACCTCACCTTCTGAATATGACCATTGACGCATGACAAGTACAGGCGCCTTTTTAGGAATATGCAGATGTTCAGCTTCATTTTCCGTCGCAACGGAAGCTTCAATTGACTGAGTAGCGCTAACAAGTTTAAAGCCCAGTTTTTTCTCTAAATGTTCATATAAAGATTGTTGCAATATCTCTTCGTTAATATCTTTTACAAGAGCTGGCGACAAATATGTCGTCTCAAAAGCAATCGGTTCATCATCAGCTAAGCGAATACGCCTCACTTCATAAACCGATTCCCCCTCCTGTATTCTTAACCGGTCTGCTATTTTAGCAGTAGCTGGAACTAGGCGGAAACTAAGTAATTGACTACTTGGATTCATTCCACGAGAAATCATGTCTTCTGTGAATCCCGTCATTCCTTGCAACTTTTGTTCCACTTTCGGAAGTTGGACAAATGTTCCAATTCCACGCTTCCGATATAAATAGCCTTGTTCCACTAAATTATTAATCGCCTGTCTGATTGTCATACGACTCACTTCGAACTTATCACAAAGTTCATTCTCAGATGGGATTTTATCTCCCGGCTTCCATTCGCCGTCCTCAATTAGCTGTTTCACCCACTCTTGAATCTGATAATAGATCGGAAATGGTGAATACTTGTCGATGTTCATCAGCAATCGCCTCACTGCATAAAGATAGAGCTTCTTGATCAGCGATTACGGTTACATTCGGATGACGTTGTAAAACTGTAGCCGGACACTCTTCACTATATTCACCTTGCAATAATTCTTTAACAGCTTCTGCCTTTTTAGAACCCATCGCAACAAGTAGAACTTGTTTCGCTTTCATAATGCTTCCAATTCCCATTGTAATCGCATGAGTTGGCACATCTTCTTCTTTTTCGAAGAAGCGAAGGTTTGCTTGGCGTGTAGATTCTGTTAATTCAACAATGTTTGTTGGAGAATTAAACGGTGTTCCTGGCTCATTAAATCCGATGTGACCGTTTTCACCGATTCCAAGAATCTGTAGGTCAACTGGGTTAGCAGCTAGAATGCTCTCGTAACGTTTGCACTCTTCCTCTAAATCACTTGCCATCCCGTTTGGTACATAAGTTTGTTTAAATGGAAGATGATCAAACAACTGTTCTTGCATGAAATAGTGATAGCTGTTTTTATCTTCATGTGGTAAATTTACGTACTCATCTAAGTTTACAGTGGTTACACGGCTTGTATCAAGTTTATTTTTTCGTATTTCTGCATAAATACCTAATGGAGAGCTTCCTGTAGCCATTCCTAATGTTGGATTTTCTTTTGTTTTTACAACTTCTTCAATTAATTTATAACCTGCTTCTGCTAATTCTTCTGGAGTTTTTACAACAAGAATATTCATTTAATTACTTCCCTTCCTTCATATGAATTCCTAAACGAACCGTATCATATACATGTAAATCTTCATTCATCACAACAAAGTCTGCATCTTTTCCTACCGCTAATGCACCTTTATTATTTAATCCAAACTCTTCTGCTTGGTTAACTGATGTCATCAGTACTGCATCTTCGATTGAACAACCTGTAAATTCAATTACATTTCGGAAAGCTTGATCCATTTTTAGAATACTACCAGCTAACGTTCCATCTTCTAATCGAGCACTACCATCTTTTACATGTACTGGCTGTCCGCCAAGCTCATATAATCCATCTTCAAGACCTTTTGCACGCATTGCGTCAGTAATAACACTTACTTTTTTCGGTCCTTTTAACTTATATGCTAATTTCACCATATCAGGGTGAATATGAATACCATCTGTAATTACTTCAACCATTACATCTGGATTTAATAACACATGACCAACAACTCCTGGTTCACGGTGATGTAATCCACGCATTTGATTGTATAAATGTGTCGCATGTGTAATCTTTCTATTTTTTAGTTGTGCATCAATTGCATCTGTATGCCCCATTGTGCCAACTACACCAGTTTCAGCAAGATATTGTTCAAACTCTAATGCTCCCTCTTCTTCTGGTGCATATGTTACTAATTTAATTAAATTCCCACTTGCTTCTTGCCATTGTTTAAATTGCTCAATATTTGCAGGAACGATATGTTCAAGTGGTTGTGCACCTGCACGTTTCTTTGAAACATAAGGTCCTTCTAAGTGAATATATTCGAAATGCGCTCCTTTTTCTTTTGCTTCTTTCGCAGCAGTTAGCGCTGCTTCAATTGCCTCTGGAGCTTGTGTCATTGTTGTTGGGAAGTAAGTTGTAACCCCTTCTTTTAACATTTCTTTACCTAGAGTTACTAACCCATCGCTATTTGCATCCATCGCATCAATATCGTATCCACCATGAATATGAACATCGATCATACCTGGAATTACAATCTTCCCTGTAGCATCAAAAACAGTTTCATTTTCTTGTGGTACATATTGAGCCATCAAACCAATTTCTTTAATGGTTTCTGCGTAACGAATAAATCCGTTTTCCACTATTTCTTGACCTGTGTAAATTTTGGCATTGATGACAATTTGCGTTTTCATTTTCATCGATCCTTTCCCATGAAATACCTACTTGTTATTATTACCTTATTCGCCTAGTTCCATCTTAATATATGCACGAGTAGTTGTCTATACATTCTAATGAAATTTCCTTTTTATTCAACAGAAAAGGAAATTTCTTACGTCCCTTATAATTATAATATATATTATTCATTTTTCCAAAAAGGGACAGTATCCACCCCTAATATAGAAATCACTTCAACAATGGCATTAACCCGCTAGATTTTAACATAACATGTTCACCATCTGTTTCTATTTCTACTGTACGTTTATTTGTTCTATATACCATTATACCGTGCCTTTTCAAGCGCTTTACTACACTTTGATGAGGATGTCCATACGGATTACTACTCCCGTACGACAGAATAGCAAACTGCGGTTCCACTTTTTTTATAAACGTTTCACTTGTTGAAGTATATGAGCCGTGATGCCCCACTTTCAAAACATCTGCATGCACATCAAATTGTTTTAATATTTCATTTTCTGTCCGTACATCCGCGTCACCCATTAATAAAAAATCCGCTTTTCCATATCGTACCTTTAAAACAATTGAGGATTCATTATTTTCATCTTTTGATTTCCCGTTGTTTAATACTTGTATAGAAACATGTGGATCCAGCGGTATATATTGTCCTTCCTTTACTGAAACGAAAGGTATCCCTCTTTTTTTAATATTATTCCGATACGTATGATAAGTAAGAGAACTATATGTTTTTCCACTATCTAATATAAGCGATACCGGCATTTGCTCTACAATTGGAATTAACCCCCCTATATGATCCATATCGGGATGCGTACTGACAATTACATCTAAATGATTAATCCCTTTCTCAATTAATTTCTGAATAATAACCTCTCCTGCTTCATAAGGTCCTCCATCAATTAACATTGTTTGTCCATTTGGCATTATAATAAGTGTTGCGTCACCTTGCCCCACTTTTAAAAAGCTCACTTTCATTTTACTAAGATGTTGCCGATGCATATGTAAAGGAGACGTAGTATGAATAGACATCATATACCTTTTAGCTGATGCGCTATTTAAAGAAAAACATAATAAAACAGAAGCTAATAATAGAATAATCCGCATACCTCTCATAACTCGTCTCCTTTTTTCATTTAGTATGGCACTGTAAATAATTGATATACAAAAAAAGCTTAGCAAAATGCTAAGCTTTTATTTCGATATCTCTTGTAAGGAACCGAAGAATAAATCAGCTTCATTCATTTGTTCATTCTCTTCAGAAAGCGGTGGTAAATCATCTAATGTTTTCAATCCAAATGTGTCCAAAAATTCTTTTGTTGTTCCATATAAAATAGGCCGCCCTGGTCCTTCTGCTCTTCCCATTTCTTTTATAAGTAAATGGGAAACCAACGTTTGTAACGCCTTATCGGTTTTAACTCCTCTAATCTCTTCCATCTCAGTCCTTGTGATTGGTTGACGATATGCAACAATCGCTAACGTTTCGAGGGCAGCTTGCGAAAGCGAAGCAGCTGTTGGTGTATCCATTAATTTTTGATAATATGAAGCATGTTCTTTCTTTGTAGCAAAACGATATACTTTTGCATACTGTACAATTTGCAAACCACGGTTTGCACCTTCACATTCTTGTTGCATTTCTTCTAAAATATTAATTACTTCATTCATTTCAATTTCAAGAACTTTCGCTATTTGTTCTGGATAAATCCCTTCATCACCAGAAACAAATAAAAGGCCTTCAATAATTGACTTTTGTTCTTTCCTATCCATTTCACGAGCTCCTTCCTTCTATTTTTCCATAAAAATACACATCAAAAAACCGAATCACAATCAATGCGTTCGGTTCAATACTTTTTCTCTTGTTCCAAACGATACATTAAAACATAGCATGAGATAAAATGTTTCTATCCCATTTTCACATACTTGCTCTATGCAGATTTATTAGAGCTTGATACGAAAATTTCATCAAAATTATGTTCTTGCTCAATTGTGATTTGTTGATTTTTCATAAGTTCCAGAACTGCTAAAAATGTTACAACCATTATTTCACGTTCATCATCAACAAACAAATCATAAAAACTTTGGCGACCACCCTTTATTTTTAACTGCTTTAAAATATCAGTCATTCGTTGTTCAATTGGTATTTCTTGACGAGTAATACGTGTTGTTACAGGTTTTTTTGCCTTTTTACGGCGCATTAATTTTTGAAATGCTGCTAGCATATCATATAACGTAACATCAAGAGGTAAACTTGTCTCCGCTTCTTGTTCCAACGATGTAAAGTCAATTGGCGGACGTGTATATAGCTGTGCTCTTTCTTGTTCTCTTTCTTTTAACTCAGTAGCAACTTGCTTATATTTCTTATATTCAATTAACCTCTCCATCAATTCTTGACGAGGATCATCTATAAAATCATCACCGTTATCAAGTACATCTTCTTCATGTTTCGGCAACAACATCTTACTTTTAATTTGTAATAACGTTGCGGCCATTACTAAATACTCACTTGCAACATCTAATTGAAGTTCTTTCATCGTATGCACATAAGATAAATATTGCTCTGTAATATCTGCTACAGGAATATTATATATATCAATTTCATAACGATGTATTAAATGTAACAATAGATCCAAAGGCCCTTCAAAAGCCTCTACTTTAAAATTATATTGCACAAAGCATCCCACCACATTTTTTCTATAACAACATAAGTATAGAGCATACTCATGTTCTATCCAACCTTTTTAAGAAATTTAATTAAAAATAGACCAATGTCTATGTCATCATGCCCACCACTTCATATGATAACAGTGTAGTAAGAACAATGTAGGAGGTCAAAAAACTATGGGTCACGTTGATTGTGGTTTTAGCGGTGGGTTCGCATTACTTGTTGTACTGTTTATTTTACTAATTATTGTAGGAGCAGCTTGCTTCTGCTAATATGAACAATAACGGCTAGGGGGAAACCTCCTAGTCGTTTATTGTTCATATTTCTATGATACACTTATATGTATAACCGTTAGATAGGGGCGAAAAAACATGTATCCTACCGAATACATACAATTTTTAATTCATTTCCATGGAGATTATGACTATTTTGAATGTCACGAAATACTAGAAGAGTACTGGAAGACAAAACCAAGAGGTAATCGAGATCATTACTTAGTTGGTCTCATTCAAATTGCAGTTTCTTTATACCACCAAAGACGTGCTAACTGGAATGGTTCCACAAAAATGATGAAAAGCGCAATCACAATTTTAGAAAAAAGCGGTGTGCCTTTACAACGTTTAGGAATTAATCAAGTACAACTTCTTTCCTTGCTCAATGAAAGATTGCAATCTATCCATAAAAAAGAACGTTTTGTACCTTTATTTTTACCCTTATCAGATCCATTGTTAGAGAAGCAGTGCATAGAGTTATGTCAAAAACAAAACCTCTCTTGGAAAGACTTGAATGCTATCCCAGTTGAATATATTATAAACAAGCACACTTTGCGTGATCGCACAGAGGTCATTACTGAACGATACGAACAATTACAAAAAAGAAAGCAGAGATAATAAACTACTTATCTCTGCTTTCACGAATGTATATTTTGTTCTAGCCCTTTACATTTTTCGCAAAAACTTGCCGTTTGCTCATTTCCGCAAATTGTAAACTCAAGAAATTTACTCTTTAACTCTTGAACCATCTTCGTCCCAATCCCCACATGACGGTGAGACGGGTTCACACTCAAATGCTGAATTTCTAATACATGATTCTCTTTTTTTACAATCCCCATTATTCCAACAAAATCTTCATTTTCTTTCCACAAATACAATTGCCAATCATCTTTTGCTTCATATTCTTTCATTGTCAATTGTAATGTTTTCACATCTTTTTCAGTTGGCATAAACGAAAGAAGCCCCATTGCAATTTTTTCATAACTTTTTTTAAAACGAATTAACATAACCCTTATCCCTTCTTACAAAAGTTACAAACTAGTAATCCCCTCAATCACTCTTTTCATATCACATTCATTTTACAATATTTTCAACAGAGTGAGAAGAGTCTAAAACAACTTGATAATCATACAAAGCGAAAAGAAGAAAGTCAAATCTATGTTTCAGCACTATTCCTTTAATAAATAGAGTTAAAAAAAGAAAATTTTATATGGAATGGAAAGAAACATATCATTCAACATCACTTCATTCATAGTTACTCTAAAGCAGCACAATTCTAGCAAAATTAATATAACAAAAAATATTTGTTGAAACATATAATGTAATGTATTCTATGTAATTTGTTAAAGGTTTGTTCTCACAAGCAATATATTTTAGCAACAACACTACTTGTATGATGAGCTGTAGAAGAAGTACTCGATTTCATTAAAAATAAAAAAGAGAGCAAAAGCTCTCTTTTTCCTTACCTTATTCTTCCCAAACTTTAACTTCTTTCATTACATCGCCTTGACGCATTTTTAATACTGTTTCAATACCGCTTGTTGCTTTACCGAATACAGTATGAACACCATCTAAATGTGGCTGTGGCTCATGAACG
Source organism: Bacillus cereus group sp. BfR-BA-01347 (assembly GCF_022663835.1). NCBI lineage: Bacteria > Bacillati > Bacillota > Bacilli > Caryophanales > Bacillaceae > Bacillus > Bacillus cereus group sp. BfR-BA-01347. The sequence continues at coordinate 157,885 of NZ_JAKUGG010000013.1, forward strand.
ATAAAGAATTGGCTACCGCCTGTGTTACGGCCAGCGTGAGCCATAGAAAGTGATCCTACAAGGTGTCTATGAGGGTTTCCATCAGTTTCACATGGAATAGAGTAACCTGGGCCACCTGCACCTGTACCTGTTGGGTCTCCACCTTGGCTTACGAAGCCAGGAATAACACGGTGGAATGTAACACCGTCATAAAATCCTTGCTCTGCTAATTTTTTAAAGTTTTCTACTGTTTTTGGTGCTTCTTCTGGGAAAAATTCCAAGTCGATTTTTTCACCGTTTTCCATTAATATGTATCCTAAAGTTTTCATACGTATATGTCTCCTTTCAACTATCTCAGCACTATATTACCACATTCATGACTAGAAACAAAAAGAATCCGACAATCTAGATACTTCTTTTTTGAAATGTGGAAAAAGTCAGGTGACAAATAAGAAATATATACTATAATAACTTTGTTGCCCGAAAATTTTAGAAAGAGAAAGGGAGCGATTTTTCGTGAAAACGAAATTACTAGCTCTGCTATTAGCTGTAACGGTATTTATGATGCCAACAGCTTCGTTTGCAGACATCATCGAGGGAGAATCAATTGTTACATTAGGAGAGAACTTATCTGAACAACAAAAACAAGATCTGTTAAAAGAAATGAAAGCACCGAAAGATGCTACAATTATTACTGTATCTAATGCGGAAGAACATAAATTTCTAGAAGGCATTGTTCCAAAAGCACAAATTGGTACGAGAGCAATTTCTTCTTCTATGATTACATACACAAAACCAGGATCTGGTCTTATTGTACGATCAAAGAACATTAACTGGGTAACAGATGCAATGTACACTAACGCTTTGATTACAGCAGGTGTAAAAGATGCAGAAATTCAAATTACTGCACCTTTTAAAGTTTCAGGAACTGCAGCTTTAACTGGATTAATGAAAGCATACGAAACTGCGTCCAATAAACAAATTCCTGAAGAAGTTAAAAAAGTAGCGAATGAAGAAATGGTACAAACAGCCCAGCTTGGTGATAAAATTGGTGAAGAAAAAGCAGTTCAACTTGTTGCAAAAATTAAAGAAGAAATTGCAAAAGAACAGCCAAAAACAACAGAAGATTTACGTTCATTAATTAAAAAAATTGCTGATCAACTCGGCATTACATTGACAGATGAACAGTTAGATAACTTAGTATCGTTATTTGATAAAATGAAAAATCTTAATATTGATTGGAATCAAGTTGGTAGTCAATTAAACAAAGCAAAAGAACACGTTTCTGCCTTCTTAGGTTCTGAAGAAGGACAAAGTTTTCTAGATAAAGTGAAAGATTTCTTCTCAAGTATCATTGATTTTGTTAAATCTTTATTCAAGTAAAAAGAAGCCCGTCAGTGACGGGCTTCTTTTTTATACAAGTAACGGTAATTTCATAACAGCCTCTTCAACCGAACGCACTATATGATTTGCTTTCTCCTTTACATATGGATGGGCATGATGAAGAGTAAATGAATGCGGGGTTACTTCAAACATAGAAATATCATTGAAAGAATCTCCAATACAAGCAACTTCATTTGCTTCAATTTGCAAATGGTCCATTAGTCGCTTTAGAGCACTCCCCTTACTCACCCCTCTTGGCATAATATCAACATAGCGTTTACCTGATATAAAAACTTCCGCTTCGCCTTGAAACGTATCTCGTAGCTCTTGATCTAACGTTACAATTTTCTCTTCTTCTCCAAAAACAAACAATTTTGCAGGGTGTACAGTCTTACCAAACTCTTCTTCTAACGCTTCAATTTCAGCAATATGCACGCCCATATACGCTTCAAAATTATGGTGATGTTCATTCTTCCTTTTTGTATATCGCTGCTCATTTCCACAAACAATATCCGCTAGTCCTTTTTTATGTATATATCGATATATTTCCTGGGCAACCGTATTTTCAAAACTCGATTCATGAAATAAATTCCCATCCGGAAGTAACATTGTCGCTCCATTTAAGCCAGTTGTGTAATATGGGAATGAAAACCTTTTTACAACTTCATCAATTCTGTGTGTAAAACGGCCAGAGGCAAAACAAATATTTGTCCCTTTCTCAGCTAACCAACACAGCGCACGTTCATCTTCTTTTTGCATATGATTCACATCGTAAACGAGCGTGTCATCTAAATCACTTACAAATAATTTAATCATGTCCTCTTCCCCTTCCATACACAATATCTACTCTAAGTGTACACAAAAAATGTTTGATTTTTGTTAAAAAATAATAAATTTTTGCTAAAAAAAATAAACGGGTGTATAATCCCGTTTATTTTTGTCTTTTTACATTTTGAGGTCTTACAATACTTGGTCGTACTTTTAAACTAGACATCGTTGGACGGAGTAAAATTTTTGTTAACGCGCCCCAATCAAATGGTAAAAACGGCCATAAATAAGGTGTTTGTAAACTTTTTATAGACGTTAAAAATAAAATTAATATCGTCATACCAATTACAAATCCCATCTCCTGGAAGAGACCTGTCAAAATAATAACAAACAATTTTCCAACCTTATTTCCGAGTCCTAATTCATAACTCGGTGTTGCATATGCACCGATCATAGAAACCGCAACATACAAAATAACTTCTGGTACAAACAAACCTACATCGATTGCTATTTGACCAATTAATATGGCGGAAATTAATCCTGCTGCAGACGATAACGGCGTTGGAGTATGAATGGCTGCCATCCTTAAAAATTCAAGTCCGACCTCTGCCATTATTACCTGTAATAAAATTGGTAAATGCGTCATCTTAGTCGGTCCGATGAAAGCAAGATTTTCTGGTAAAAGAGTTGGGTCAAATACAAACACTAACCAAAACGGTAGTAAAAATAAGGAGAATAAGACACCTAAAAAGCGTACCCAGCGTAAAAATGTCCCGACAGCCGGATTTTGTCTAAACTCTTCTGCATGCTGTAAGTGGTGGAAATATGTTGTTGGAGTAATCATAGCACTCGGTGATGTATCTACTAGTACTAACACATGTCCTTCTAATAAATGATTTGCTGCTACATCTGGTCTTTCTGTATATCGAATAAGTGGGAATGGGTTATAGCTTTGCTTTACAACAAATTCTTCCACTGTTTTATCAGCCATCGTAATTCCATCGACATCGATGTTATTTAATTCTTGTTTTATAATCTTAACTAAATCCGGATTTGCAACATCTTGTACATACGTAATACAAATATCCGTTTGCGATCTATCTCCTACTCTAATCATTTCATTTCGAAGACGTGGGTCACGTATTCTTCTACGAATTAACGCTGTATTTACAACGATATTTTCAACAAACCCATCCCTTGCACCACGTACAACCTTTTCTGTATCTGGTTCTGTCGGAGTCCGCCCTGGATAACTACGAACATCTATTGCGAACGCTTCCGTTTCACCTTCCACAAATATAACGATGAGTCCTGATAATACTTGGAGCATTACCTCATCCATCGTTTTCACTTTACTTACTTGTTGATGAATTAAACGATTCTCTAGAAGCTTCACTGTATCTTCTTCTACATCCCTTATTTCATTTGTATCCACCGCTTCTTCTAAAATAGGGATAATATAATTCGTATCACAGAGTCCATTTACAAACAACACACCAATTTCTTTATTTAAAATTTGAAATTTACGAATGCCAACATCGTATGTAACACCCAGTCCAGCTGTTTGCTTTAAGTAATTTTCATTATCACTTATGAAAGATGAAATTGGGATATCCACTTTTTTAGGCTTCGTCATAAAATCCACTCCTTTCCAAAATTAATTGAATTGCTTTTTTTGTAATTGGTGATCCTCTCTCCCATTCATCATTTCCACACATCTTACCAATATCACCAATTCCAACGATGACAGGAACATTCAAATCGTCTAAACAATAAATTGTATCTCCGCTAATTCTGCCAATTTCACCATCTGGAAGTCCAAATTTATCCACACCATATTCGGTTAAGTTCCCGTTCCGATCTACATTTACATCTACGCGTGCCCATTCCCAATGATGCGTATTAGACGCTACTGCTAAAATGCCAAGCACATCAATTTGTTTATGGGTAGCCACATATTTTAAAGCCTTTTCACCAGATCCTTCTCCAATAAATCCACTGTCATCAAACATGACAAATACAGGGTCATATGGCGTTTGCATAATAAGCTCAACAACTTTTTTCCCTGTCAATTTGGTTGGATTACTTTGTGATGCTGAAATACACCTACCCCCAAATTCCTTCGTTAAAAGCTCAATTGTCCGCTTTGCATATTCATCTCCATCTGTGACCAAAACAACCCTTCGTCTCATTTGATTTATCCTTTCGGTTTACATATAAGTGCTATAAAAAATGAAAACAATATCGCTGCGGAAATGCCCGCAGACGTTAAACTAAACATGCCAATACCAATTCCTAAATATCCATGTTTTTCTGCTGCATGCATTGCTCCGTGCAATAGTGAATGTCCAAAACTTGTAATAGGGACTGTGGCTCCAGCACCTGCAAACTTTATTAGTTTATCGTACAAGCCAAATCCATCTAATATTGCTCCGATGACTACAAAAGTTGCCATTAAATGAGCTGGTGTTAACTTTGCGAAATCTAACAATAGTTGCCCAATTACACAAATAGCTCCACCTACAAGAAATGCGTATATAAAGTCCACAATTCACTCTCCTTTAACTCTCTCAAATACAACACCATGTGCAATTGTTGGAATCGTCTCTTTCTGTTGCATCATCATCGGGCTTAATAATGCACCAGTCGCAACGACAAAAATTCGTTGTAAATTCCCTTTTTGCATCTCGTGTAATAAATGACCATATGTGACAACCGCTGAACAAGCGCAACCACTACCACCTGCAAACACTTCTTCTTGACTTGATTCATAAATCATCAATCCACAATCATTGTATATATGCCCAAGATCATAACCTTCCTCAAGTAAAAGTTGTTTCGCAATCGGCGTCCCAACAGCTGATAAATCACCCGTAACAATCAAATCATAGTCATCAGCACTTCTTCTCAAATCTTCAAAATGCTGTTGAATTGTATGAGCTGCTGCTGGAGCCATCGCTGCCCCCATGTCCAAAGGATTTGTGATTCCTAAATCTTGCACTTTTCCGATTGTAGCCGCCGTAATTTTAATTGCACTTTTTTCATTACTAATTAATATAGATCCTGCACCAGTCACAGTTGAATTTGCTGTCCCTGGCTTTTGTCCACCGTACTCTGTTGGATAGCGAAATTGTCTTTCAGCCGTTGCATTATGACTACTTACTGTAGCTAAGACACGATTTGCAAATCCACCGTCTATAAAAGCTGAGCCAACTGCTAAAGTCTCCATAGACGTCGCACAAGCGCTAAACATTCCTAAAAAAGGAATACCCCACTTACGCGCAACATAATTCGCTGTCACTGTTTGATTTAATAAATCTCCCGCTAAAAAGAAATCAATTTGCGATGTTTTTATATTCCCTTTTTGCACTGCTTGTTGAATTGAGTCCGACATTAACCTTCGTTCGGCGAGCTCCCAATTTTCCTCTCCACAATGTAAGTCATCATATGAAATATCAAATTTTTTTCCAAGAGGGCCCTCAGCTTCTTTCGGACCGACAGCAGTGCCCGTTGCATTTACATATATATCATTTTGAAATACCCACGTTTGTTTTCCGGTCAACCTCATACTAGCCCCTCCTTTAAGACATAAAAATTTTAAAGGTATACCTTATTAACCCAATGATATATGCACCAACAACTCCAAATACAATCACACTTCCTGCCAATTTAAACATATTTGTAGCAATCCCTAGAACAACCCCTTCGCTCTTATGTTCTAAGGCAGCGCTCGCCATAGAATTTGCAAATCCTGTTACCGGTACCGCTGATCCTGCTCCAGCAAATTGACCGATTTTATCATATACACCACATCCTGTTAAAATCGCTGATACTAAAACAAGAGTTGCAACAGTTGGGTTTCCTGCCTCTTGTTCACTGAAGTGAAAATAATGTATATACAATTTCATCAATACTTCTCCAACTGTGCAAATGAGTCCACCTACAAGAAATGCTTTGATACAATTTAGTAAATAGTTTGGCTTTGGATGATACTTCTTCACTTTATTTATGTAATCATCCTTCAATTTCTGACTTGTCATTTATATACTGCCTCCTACCTTACGAAATAAATCCAGTGAAACAACGACCCTATTACTTTCCCAAGTACAAGAGCAACGAGTAAAACAATAATCTTCCCCTCTACCCCTACTCGTTTCGCTAAAATAGGTAGAACATTTAACACCTCTGTTAATGCCGCAGCAAGCATTCCGATGAACGTGCCACAAAATATCCCTAATATAACGAGCCAATATTGCGACGTTTGAAATGTAATATTTTTCAAACTGCACCAAGCCCCTGTTAACGTACCTGCAATGACCGCCCACTCAAAATATTGAATATGCTTTCCACTTCTCGTTAATTGAGCTAAACGGGGGATTATACCAAGTACAGCTAAAAATGCGACATATCCGCTACCTACCGCAATCCCTCCAGCTAAACCAATTAAAATAACAAATCCAGACTCAATCATCGGTAAGTTGTTTCATATTATCCTTGTTTTCATTAACGATTACATATTGATCAAGTGACTGTTGGTATTGAAACATCTCAACTTCTAGCGGACTTGGCTCTTCATTAATTCGTTTTTGAAATACATGATTAAAGAATAAAACCATTCCTAAGCCAAGGCCTAAAGAATAAGGAATTTGAAATAAAAGTGGTTGCGCATTAAATTCTCCAGTAATCATGTAATATAACCGTTGATGTACTTGTTGCATACTTACATCTTCATGGAAATAAATGATCGCAAGGGCCGCTCCAATGAAAAGTAACAACCATACAAGTCCGAAAAAAATTGGTTGTGCCTTCTTTTTTTCGTATATAATTTCAACAAGAGTTTGTCCAGAACCGAGTAAATTAATTTGTACATGAGATGCTTTCTGTTGAATAATCTCAATTACTTTCATAACATCAATTACAACATGAGTCTTATCATGCACTGTTATTTTGTAAACTATCTCATTTTGTAACAACTCAACTACGGAAGAATCTCCGGCAAGTTGAGCAACATCACCCAGCTTTACTTCATAAGTAGGAGAAACTTTTAAACGATTGCGCATTTTAATATAAATCGTTTGTTCCAACTTTCATTCACCCCTTCACTCTTCCTCGTAGTTGTAGTATGGTTATTGAATTTTTTTCTAATACAATTTTTTCATAAAAAAACATCTGCACCATTTCGGTACAGATGTTTTTACTTATGCCTTTTTCTTAAATAAGTTTGCAATACTTAATGCAAGCCCTCCCCAAATGACTACGATTCCAATAACCATCATCATAATCGCTGATCCACTCATTATGAAACACCTCGATCTTTCCATTCTTTTTCAAGCTTTGCAGAATCCGAATGTATTTGTGCATCCCATTTCTTTAGACTAATAATTAGCGCAACAATAAGGAAGGCTACTGCTATCGACCAACCATACGTTACAACAAACTCAGTCGGATAATCTCCGTAGTTCTTTTTAATATTTTGGATTGTACCATCAATTAGCATATACCCTAACATAAGCGGAGTAATAACGAGTAAACTCACTCTCCAAAACGTTCCTAATTTAATGTCAGATACAAAGTTTGCATGATTTTGATAAACTGGTAAACGACGTAAAATGAGCCCTATCGTCACTACTTCCGCAAGTGCAATTGTAATTAATCCGAAATTATTAGCGAAATAGTCGACAACATCTAAGAACATAAGCCCACCACGTGTTGCAAAAGCAAGAGAAACTAACACGAGAAGGGTTCCCATAATTCCAATGGTTTTTTCCCGACTTAAACTGAATTTTTCAGACACAGCAGCAAAGCATACTTCCGCGAGTGAAATAAGTGATGTGATTCCAGCAACCGTTAACGATAAGAAAAATAATACACCAAACAACGGTGACATCGGTAATTCATTAATAATTTGCGGAAACACTACGAACGCAAGCCCAACGCCAGCACTTGCTACTTTATCAACCGGTACTCCCATATTATTTGCCATAAACCCAAGAGCTGCAAAGACCCCAATACCTGCTAATAATTCAAATCCTGAGTTTGCAAATCCAGTAATAAAGGCATTATTTGTTGTATCCGAGTTTTTCGGTAAATAACTAGAATAAGTAATCATAATTCCAAATGCTAAAGATAAACTAAAGAATATTTGACCATAAGCAGCAAGCCATACTTTCCCATCAAAAATACGACTCCAATCTGGTTTAAAGAATGCATCTAGTCCTTGCATAGCACCTTCCATCGTCACTGCACGAACGACGATAATAAGGAACATAACAACTAATAAAGGAATAAATATACGGTTAACCACTTCGATTCCTTTTTTAACTCCTTTAAATGCAACGCCAAGCACAATAATCCAAACGAGAGCTAACGGAATTAATACTTCCGGTACAAGTCCTCCAAATTGTCCTGGCTTATCTGCAACATGTAAGTACTCTTTAAATAAAAATGATTGCGTGTCTTTTCCCCATGCTCCAGTAATTGCAAAGTATGTATACGATATAGACCAAGCAATAATCACTGCATAATATGTTGAAACGATAAATGTTACGCACATTTGCCACCATCCAATAAATTCGGCACGCGGGCTAATACGGAAAAATGTAAGTGGTGCTGAACCACGATGACGATGACCAAGGGCAAACTCAAACGCTAACAATGAAATACCAGTCGTTAATAATGCAAATAAGTACGGTAAAAAGAATGCTCCTCCTCCATTTTCATACGCTGTATAAGGAAAACGCCATATGTTTCCTAATCCAACGGCAGATCCGACCGCTGCGAAAATAAATCCAGCTCTCGTTCCCCATTGTTGCCTCGTTTCCATGTTTCCTTCCCCCTTTATGACAAGTTCATACTTGGATTATATTTTAAATTGACTAAATTATCAATAAATTCTGTTAATTCTTTCGAAAATTAACATCTCTCTCCTATTAACGGCATAAAAAAATCGAATAGACAATTATTCGTCTATTCGATCTTTCATCTGTTTTAATATTTTCTTTTCAAGTCTTGAAACTTGTACTTGTGAAATGCCTATGCGCTCTGCTACTTCTGACTGTGTTTGATCTTTATAGTAACGCAAGTATACAATTAAGCGCTCTCGTTCATCTAGTTCTCTAATCGCTTCTTTTAAAGCAATTTTATCGAACCATTTCGTTTCAGATTGATCTGCAATTTGATCTAAAATAGTGATTGGATCGCCGTCGTTTTCATATACAGTTTCATGTATAGATGAAGGAGCACGGCTCGCTTCTTGCGCTAGAACAACTTCCTCTGGCGTTAGTTCTAGTGCCTCTGCCACTTCATTAATCGTTGGAGCCCTTCCGAACTCTTTCGAAAGCTCATCTCTCATCTTTCGAATTTTGTTCCCTGTTTCTTTTAAAGACCTACTAACTTTCACTGATCCATCATCACGTAAAAAACGTTGTATCTCTCCAATAATCATGGGAACTGCATATGTTGAAAATTTCACGTCGAAAGATAAATCAAATTTATCTACCGATTTTAAGAGCCCAATACATCCAATTTGAAATAGATCGTCTGGTTCGTATCCTCGATTAAGAAACCGCTGTACAACCGACCAAACAAGACGCATATTACTTTGAACGATTGTATCTCTTGCCTGTTGATCTCCATCTTGACTTTTTTGAATTAACGCTTTTAGCTCGTGGTCCTTTAACTGAGGTTTCTTCTTCTCATTTTTGACCTCTATGTCCATAGGCTATTCTCCTTAATTGCATAGAGCGTTACTATTTGATAAGTATTTTGTCAAATGGATTGTTGTCCCGAAAGATTCGTTTGAAATAACTTCTACTTCATCCATAAAATTTTCCATGATAGTAAATCCCATTCCGGAACGCTCTAATTCAGGTTTAGTTGTAAAAAGGGGTTGTCTCGCTTCATCTAAGTTAAAGATTCCAATCCCTTCATCTCGAATCGTGAGTTTCACCATTGCTTCTTCCAAAATTACAGAAATATAAACAATACCTTCTGCATTTCCTTCGTATCCATGAATAATTGCATTTGTAACCGCTTCTGACACAACTGTTTTAATCTCCGTTAATTCTTCCATCGTTGGATCTAGTTGTGCAATGAAAGCCGCCACTGTAACGCGAGCGAACGATTCATTTTGACTTAATGCTGAAAATTGAAGGTTCATTTCATTTCTCATCTATGCCACCCCCAACGTCGCGAGCGCGTGCGCTTCACTTTCTTCTAAGCGAACGATTTTGAATAAGCCCGACATTTCAAATAAACGCTTAACAGGCGGTGAAATTGCACAAACAACCATTTCTCCACCTAATCCCTTTACGTGTTTATATCGGCCTAATATAACACCTAGACCAGAACTATCCATAAACGATAAGTTCTCTAGGCTCAAAACAATATGATGAACACCATGTGTCTCAATCATATCTGTTACTTTCGTTCGCAACTCTTCAGCCGTATGATGATCTAATTCACCCTCTAGTCTCACACATAGGACGTCACGTTTCACTTCTAATTGCATGGAAAGACTCACACGATTTCCTCCTTATGCTCAAACTTTACTTTTTCACATACATAAAGATTTTCGTGATACAAAATAAGAATCCTTCCTGCTGACAAAAGAAGAACTATTTCGTCATAAAGTGAAACCTTTCAGCATTATTCACTTACATACGAATAGAAAAGCGGCAAAATATTTGCCGCTATTTTGATGTTGAAAACATCCCAAAACTTCTTTTAAATAACTCCCACCAGCTCGCTGCAGCAACATCTTCTTTTGCTACAATTGTTTGTTTTAATAAAACATCTTTATCTTTTTTAATAACAAGTGTACCAAGCGCGTCACCTTTTTTAATCGGTGCTTTTACTTTCTTTTCAGCAATTACTTCTTGTTTTACCTTGTCCATATTCTCGCCCTTCTTCATAAGAAGAGAAACATTATCTGATGCAACTAAATCTACTTTTTCTTTTTTCCCTTTCCCTACTTGAACTGTCTTAATTTTTTCGCCGCGCGTATACAATTTCTTTGTCGTATATTGTCCAAATGCATAGTCAAGAAGCTTCGTCACTTGGTTGTTCCGTTCTTTTGATGTTGGTGCTCCCATGACAACTGAAATGACACGCATGCCATTTTTTTGAGCCGATGCTGTTAAACAATATTTCGCTTCTGTCGTAAAACCTGTTTTTACTCCATCTACGCCAGGATAAAAACGTACTAGCTTATTCGTATTAACGAGCCAAAACTTTTTATCCGTATCTTCACGTAAATAATCTTCGTACTTACCTGTGTATTTACGAATAAGTGGATACTTCATCAATTCTCTCGCCATTATAGCCATATCATTTGCTGTGGAATAATGGTCTTTAGCCGGAAGACCTGTCGGGTTTTGAAAATGTGTATTTTTCAGCCCTAGATCTTTCGCCTTTTTGTTCATCATATTTACAAATCCTTCTTCTGAACCTGCGATATGCTCGGCTACTGCAACAGATGCGTCATTTCCAGATGCAATTGCAATACCCTTTAACATCTCATTTAGAGTCATCTCTTCCCCAGGTTCTAAAAAGATTTGCGATCCACCCATTGAAGCTGCATGTTCGCTCGCTCTAACTTTATCGGTCAGTTTTAGTTTTCCTTTTTCAACTTGTTCCATAATTAAAAGCATTGTCATAATCTTTGTCATACTAGCAGGTGGTAATTTTTCATTTGGGTTTTTATCAAATAAAACTTTACCTGTATCTTGCTCAATTACGATTGCTGACGACGCTTGTTCCGCTAACTTCGGTGTTGTTTCTTCTGTTTTCTCCTGCTTCGTTTTCTCAGATTGTGCGAAACTCACTGAAGTTCCAGAAAGCAATAACATGAAACAAACAAGTATTCCAAAAACTCGCTTCATGACTAACCCTCCATTCTATATCAGACCTATTTTTTCCAATTTACCCTTTTTTAATACCAAATTTTTCTAACATTTTCAGTTGACAAACACATTCATCCCCTATATTGTATTAAGTGTATTACACGAAGTAGTACACTTAATACATATGAGGAAGGAGACATTGCTCTTGCATATTCAACTTGATCCAAGAAGCAACACTCCGATATGGGAACAAATTGTTCAAAATATAAAAGAACTCGTATTGAAAAACATGTTGGCTCCAAGTGATAAACTTCCTTCTGTACGCGAACTCGCTTCTTTACTCGTTATAAATCCAAATACAGTGAGTAAAGCGTATCAAGAGTTAGAGCGACAAGGAATTATTGAAACGTTACGAGGAAAAGGAACATTTGTATCTCAATCGATTACCCCAACATTAGACGAAAGGAAAATCGCTATGGTTGAAAAGCAATTTCATCAATTACTATTAGAAGCCTCTTATCTTGGTGTTACGAAAGATAAAATTCATGATTGGATAGATTCATACTATAAAGAGATTGGAGGGAATGCGGATGTTGAAAGTGACAAACTTGAAGAAAACAATTGATAATCAAACAATTTTAGACGATGTTTCTTTCACATTGCAAAGAGGGAGTATCATCGGATTACTCGGAAGAAACGGCGCGGGAAAAACAACTTTATTGCGAACGATGGTCGGTATTTTAGACCCAGACGAGGGAACTGTTACATATGAAGATACAAACATTCATCAGTTTCCTGAAATAAAGCAAAAAATTGTATATGTTCCTGATTCTACTAATATACTGAACGGCTATACGATAAAAGAAATCGTAAAGTTTTATAAAGAAGTTTATACCGCATTTAATGAAGCATATTTCTATGAACTGTTAGAACGTTTTAACTTACCAAACAAACGAATTCGTAGTTATTCAAAAGGAATGAAAGCACTGCTTGCCATCATTTTAGCTGTTGCTGCACAGGCAGAATATATTATTTTAGATGAACCAACAAACGGGCTGGATCCTATCGTTAAAAGACAGATTTTACAGTTTCTCGTTGGAGAAGTTGCAGAAAAAGAAATTACCATTTTCATCTCCACTCACCATTTAGATGAAGTAGAACAAATTGCAGATACAATTATTATGTTAAAAGGACATACCGTATCTTCTATTACATCATTAGACGATGCAAAATCACAATTTGCTAAAATCCAAGTAGCCTATGAACGCTCATTACCTCAAAAACTAGAAAACTTAAGCAATATTAAAATATTAAACCAAACGGGAAAAGTATATACAATCTTAATTGAGGGAAATGTAGCTACAACACTGGAGAAGTTTTATAAAGAGCAACCTATACTCATTGAAGAATTAACAATGTCACTTGAAGATGTCTTCGTTACGACACTGGAGGAGGATGGGTATGTTTCATAAGGCGTTGTGGATGTGGAATTGGAAGCGCGGGAAATATGCTGCGTTACTTTTTCTCTTCAGTTCACTTTATTTTTTATCTTTCGAATACTATCAAGCAGCAGAAACTCAACAGTCTCTCTTTCTCCATCCAGAAAAAATAGGTGAAGAAAAGTTCTACTATCATTATTCTTTTTATTCTTCTAATAGCTTTTGGTTAGGTATTATTACAATTATCCTATCCTGTATATTAATTGGCTGGGAGCGAAGTAATCAAAATGGAGATTCACTTATGACATTTCCATTTAAAAGACGTGATATGTTCTTATCGAAATGGGTTTTCGGTGGATTTTTCATTGTACTATCATTTCTAATCAATTGGGGTCTTATGTATTTTATTTATAAATCTACGATTCACTTTGAATATCAATCTTTCGAACCGTTTCATCGATATTTCCTGTATGCAATTTTCACATATATCGCTATCTATACTGTCTCTTTATGTATAGGTACATTTACTGGCAGTATTATTTCACAAAGCATCTTCAGCATTACTTTTTGCATAATGGGAATGGGAATCTTTTCACTCTTACTCCTTTTCTTTACAGCTCACGCTGAGGCAATACAGGGGAATAAAAGTTATACGAATTTCGAAAACATTTATAAATTCAATAAAAAGACCAACATTTCAAGCGCTATATTAGACTTTTCAATTAGTTATAATTACCACCCTACTGTCCAATCAGATGAAGATCATGGAAAAGTAATACAAAGGGGACCTACTTTTCATAGTTATTACTCTGCAAAAATAATACTTGTTCCTATCTTCTATACAATTTTCAGTTTACTTATCGGGATGTTTCTCTATGCAAGATCACCTAATGAACATAATAAGAAAATTTTCCTTTTTCCAAAATACAACTCACTCTGGATGTGGGGTACTACCTTTTATTTTGCATTAATAGGTGGGCAAATGTTAAAACGTTTTGATTTATTATTTAGTTACTATGTTGGATTCTTTTTATTTGGAATCGTCACTTATTTTATATTATCACGTCTTACAAACTATAAAGTTTTTTAAAGGAGAGATCCTATGTTTCAAAAAGCATTATGGGTGCATACCTATAAACAAAGTAAATATACTGTTTGGCTATTTTGGTTAGTAAGTTTTTATGTACTATCATATAAATACTATTTAGCAGCTGCCGAGCAACTAAAACATTTACATGAACATAATGAATGGAAATATATATACCGGTACAATTATCACCTTTCACTTCCCGATGCTATCATAGTTCAAGGAGGACTCCTTATTATATTAGCCTGCATTCTTATTGGATGGGAGCGTCAAAATCAATCAAGTGACATTTTATGGTCTATGCCATTTAAACGGAAACATCTCTTCATGACAAAATGGCTTTTTGGTGTGTGTAATATTGTAGCTATCGTTATATTGAATTGGGGACTTTTTGCTATTATGAAAAAGACTACTTTTCATAATAAGTATCAAATATTTTCACCATTTCATACCTATTTCTTATACATGTTTATCATCTTAATTGCTATATACACACTTGCATTATGCATAGGAACCATTGCTGGTAATATGATTTCACAAGGATTCTTCAGTGTTGCTATACTTGGATTCCCTTTTATTTTGCCGACTCTAATTGCCGGAGCTATTTCTATTCATACGGTTGGACTTACTTCCAATCATACCGTCTATACGGAGGATAATATAGATCGTTACGGTTCAGTAATAGAAAAAATGAGTATTTTAGCGCCCGTTCGCGGATTCACTATTAATTTTAATTACGATCCTCAACGTGCTTATACTGATCAACAAGGCGTACGTCATGATGAACCTAATTTTACGTATATTCCTTCAGCAACAAAACTTACCGGTCCAATTGCAAATATACTTATTCTATTCCCTTTAGGAATGTACTTATATACAAGATCACCTAATGAACAAAACGGAAACTTCCTATTATATCCGAAGCTTAAAACACTATGTATGATATGTTGTGTAATCTTTATTGGAATGTTTGGAGGAATGGCAGCGGGCGGAAGTGATTCTATCTTAAATTATTATATTGGTTTTATAGGGACCAGTACGATAGTCTACCTACTATTATCTCGCTTATTAAAATTTTCTTGGCGTGTGAAATAACCTCCTTTTGAAGGAGGTTATTTCACATTCTCTCTCCTATCCCCATACACCATCTCTTCTTTCATCCCAAATCCATCACCATTTTGCACAATTTGCTCTGTCGGTGCAACTATACTTTCGGCAATTTTCCATTCCCCACGCTCTTTCACGAATACTTGTAGAAAATAGTTCATGCCATCTAGTTGATATGCATTTTGTTTTTTCACATTATAGTGAATCGCAATGTAGTACACTTGAATGTTTTCTTTTCCTATTTTTGATACGTATTGCGATAATCTCGGTATATAGAGGGCCGCTTTCTGAAAAGATAGTTGCTTCGCTTTAACAAGCGATGAACTTGTTACATTACGTAATGTGTCCTGATTACGAATATTATCGCTATGGTGGAATAATACTGCGTTTTGCATAGAACGAACCCATAATTTCGAATATAAAACTGTATTATCGTCTTCAATATACTTCACTTCTTTTCGCACCACTTGGATAGGCGTATCTGCGTACGTGAATGTTTGAAAATAGAAAAAACCACCAAATAAAATGGTAAGTGCAGCAATATATTTCATAATCTTTCCTCCGATCTTTTAATTAAAGTATCGGATTTTCAAAATATTTTTATTCAAAAGAAAAAGGATAGGAATGCTTTCGCTTCCTATCCTCATTTATTATAATACGCGGCCAAATAGTTCTAAGACCATTTCTATTTCTTGGTCGCTCCAACCTTTAAATCTCTCTTTATAATATTCTTTACGCACAGCTTCAAGTTTTTCAGTTACTTCTCTTCCGTGCTCTGTAATTTCTAAGTACACGATTCGACGATCTGAATTAGAACGTTTTCTTTCTACTAATCCTTTTCGTACGAGACGATCTGTAACAGCTGTAATATGACTGGAGGTTACGTTTACTTCACTCGCAATTTGCGAAGCCATCTGTGGACTCTTTAAAAATAACGCACGTAATACAGAAAATTCATTATATGGCATATGTTCTGCAAAACGTGTATTAATATCATTTTGTAATAAACGTATCATTTTTCGAAATGATGCAGATAAATCTAAAATCAGCGTTTCTCTTTTTTCGTTCAATAGCCTCGTCCCTTTTTTATCATATTTACACATATTATAATCTATAAATACCTATGTTGTATATGCTTTCTTTCCTCAACATTCTCATTTATGTAACTTTTTTCATATAAATTTCTTTTTTGTTCACACATATACATATAAAAAGGATGGTGATGGAAAATGCAGGGTGGAATGAATCCTTATTTACACAACGTACGCACTGCTAATACTGGTAAAGAAGCTACTATTACTGTACAAGGCGAAGGCATTGTCAAAGCAAAACCGAATGTTGTTATATTAACGCTTGGCATTCGAACAGATGATAAAAATGTAAAACAGGCTCAAGAAGAAAATGCAGTGCAATCCAAACAATTGCTGGATGCACTTAAACAGCTTGGTATTGCCGATAAAGATATAGAAACGATTTCTTATACGATCACTCCTCAATACGAATATGTAAATGATAAAGCATTGCTACAAGGATACCGCGTGGAGCATTTGTATGAAATTACCGTTTTAAATGTACAAAAAGCTGGGGAAGTATATGATATAGCCGTTTCAAATGGCGCAAATGTAGCAAAAGGTTTACGTTTCCGAGTATCTCATCCAAATAAATATTATGAGCAAGCTCTCATTCAAGCTCTGCACCAAGCAGTAGAAAAAGCTCGTGCTATTGCGAGTACATATAATTTAAATATTAATCCTGTTCCCCTCTCATTCGTTGAAGAATCTGCCCAATTACCAAGGGAGGTTACGTCTTATGCTACTTTACATGCACAAGCAGCCCCGCCCATTCAATCGGGTGAATTAGAAATCATTTCATCCATACGGGCTATTTTTACGTATTTATAACGAATTCTCTTTATAAGTAAACGTTATCATTTTACTTGTTGTAAAAACATGATGTTCTGATATAATAAAGAACGGTGAGCTCTTACAAAAGAGATATCACGGGTGGGAGAGGGATATGAAAAAGAAGGTTTAACATGAAAGGAATACTTGAAAGAACATTTAAATTAGGTTTACACGAAACATCACCAAAACAAGAAGTTTTAGCTGGAGTTACGTCATTTTTCACAATCGTATATATTATGATTGTAAATGCGTCAATCTTATCAGATGCTGGCATTCCTCTTGAAGCTGGAATTTTAGCAACTGTTTTTAGTTCATTTGTCGGATGTCTACTCATGGCATTTTGGGCAAATGCACCTGCTATTCTTGTCCCGGGTATGGGTGTAAATGCATTCTTTACGTACACAGCTGTGCATACGCTTGGACTAACTTGGCAAGAAGCTTTGGCTGCTGTCTTTATCTCTGGTATTATTTTTGCAATTGCCGCTTTTACACCAATCGCTCGCGTGCTATCAGTATCAATTCCAAAGTCATTAAAGGAAGCGATTACTGTCGGCATCGGATTATTTTTAGCGTTTATCGGATTGCAAAAAGGTGGTTTAGTCGTTTCGAACCCAAATACTGCTGTGGCAATGGGGAAATTAAGTAATCCTGTCGTTCTTGCGACATTACTTACTCTTATCATTGCACTTGTATTATTTATTCGCAACGTACGTGGAAACTTTTTATGGACGATTGCAATAGGAACTGGTATCGCATGGCTATTTGGTCTTGTGGATACGAGTCAAGTGGGAAATAGTTCATTCTCATTCGCTAATTACGGTGATGTGTTTGGAGCTATGTCATTTGAGAAACTTTCCTCCTTACCATTTTGGATTGCAACATTCTCTTTAAGCATGGTGCTTATTTTTGAGAATATGGGACTTCTGCACGGTTTATTAGAAGATGATCGTAAATTCCCACGTGCTTACCAAGCCAATGCAATTTCAGCAATGACATGTGGTCTATTTGGCACAAGTCCTACCGTTTCAACAGTAGAAAGTGCCGCAGGTATTACTGCAGGTGGTAAGACAGGTCTGACGTCTATCGTTACTGGGTTGCTATTCTTTGCATCACTGTTTGCTCTTCCATTTGTCAAATTAATTCCTGATAGTGCCATTGCACCAATCTTAATTATTATTGGCGGTCTAATGATTACAAGCATTCAACAAATTCCTCTGAATGACTTTTCAGAAGGATTTCCAGCATTCTTAATTATCGTTATGATCCCGCTCACATATAGTATCGCTGATGGCATTGCGTTCGGATTTATTGCTTACCCTATCTTAAAAGTTGCTCTTGGAAAGCGTAAAGAAGTCGCACCATCTATGTATATCATTACATGCTTATTCTTAGCTATGTTTGTATTACATGCTATTGGTTAAGAAAAAACACCGAGGAAATGAAGTGACCCCCGAAAAGGGGACACCAATCAAAACACCTAAACCACTTGTTCCCTAAATTCTTTAGGGGATAGGTGGTTTAATTTTTCTTGAATTCGCACACAATTGTAG